>JAKCAB010000089.1 GCA_021839785.1 bacterium
GCCCGATGCACGAAAGCCTCATCGAAGGCGTCCGCGCCGTGCTCCTCGATCTCGAGGGCGTGACCAGCGTGGAAGTCGAGGTCGTGTGGGATCCGCCTTGGAACCCTGGGATGATGACCCCGGCGGGCCGCGCGCGGGTCGGCCTGGCGTAATCAAGCCACGGAGGCACTGAGGCCCGGAGTCAAAATTGGGAAGCCAGGAAGGCTGGAAGCCAAAGACAGGCTCCGCGGGCGTCGCCCAACCAAGGTTGCGTTCGGACGCGTTAAGCCGGCTGGGAAGCCGGCGCGCCGTGCCGGCAAGCTGAAGAACTCCCGCGCCTATTCCTGCGGGTAAAGCAGGACGCGGTCGTGGACGAGCACCACCAGGTCGTTCCTGCCATCGCCGGTGAAGTCGGCGATCAGCGCCTCCCGCGGCTCTGGCAGGGTGGGCATGCGACTGCGAAAGGTGCGCTCCTCGAAAACCTGCCATCGGTTCGCCGGCACCAACTGGTGCGGCGATTCGAAGGTGACGATGTCGAGGTAGTTCTTGGCCGTCTCGAGGAAGACCAGGTCCTTGCGCCCGTCGTTGTTCAAGTCACCGGAGACCACGTCGTGGAGGAAGCCGTCGCGGATGGGCGTCTCGTAGTCGTCGAGTTCCTTGAAGTCCCACACCTGGCCGAAAAGCGGCAGCCACGCCACGCCGCTCAAGCCGATGAAGGCCACGGCGTTCAGGTTGGGGCTGCCCAAGGCCACGGACCGCAGGCCCGTGAAATCGGCCACGGGCAGCGGCACGTCGCGGACGACCTGCCACACGCCGGCGGCGTCGCGCTCACAGAACGACAGGCTTCGGCGCTCGGCATCGAGCAGGAACAAGCTGGCGACCGCGTTCGTGCCGTTGGGCACGGCCGTGGCCCCGACGATTCGGGAGCCGCTGGAGACGCCGTTGATTTGTTCTTTCACCTGGAGATTCCAAGTCGGCTTGTTGGTCGAACCGGCGGGGGGCGCCTCGGCGCCGAGAACCACCGCGCGCAGGAAGTTCTTTTGCGCGAGCAGCAACTCGGGTTTGCCGTCGGCGTCCACGTCCGCGGCGCTCAACCACGGCTGCTCGGCGCTTCCGCCGGGCGGCGCCACATCCAACTCCTCGAAGGGCTGGTCGTCCACCTGGCGCAGCACTTTGACCTTCTCGTAAGGCACCAACACGATGAGGTCGGCGAGGCCGTCCTGGTCGATGTCGTGAAGGGCCAGCGAGCTGGGCGTGGATTTGAAATTCTCGCTGAGTTTCTGGCGGCGGCTGGTGCCGTCGGCCTGGCGGAGGACGAGGTCGCGTTTGCCATCCTGGTCCACAATCACCGCCAGCGTCGGTTTCTCGCCCGGCCGCAACGCCCCCACCGCCATCGTCAGTGGACGGCCTTCCAGATTCAAAGTCGTGGGAAACGGCAGCCGGCCACCTTCCTCGTACCGTGTCACGCCCACCTGGCGCTCGTCCACGCTGAGCATGAAAACCTCCGGCCGGCCGTCGCCGTCCCAATCCGCCACCGCGAGTTCGGCCACGCCCGTCAGCGCCGGGAAGGTGCGCGGCGCGCCGAGCGAACCGTCCTTTTGTTGGAGGTAGAGCGTGAGCTGGCCGCCGTCGGGATCCGCCACCAGGAGGTCCGCGGCGCCGTCGCTGTTCACGTCCGCCCACACGATGCCGCGGCGGTTCTTGGTCGTTTTGGCGAGCGGCTGGAGTTGAAACTGGCCTTGCAGGAACGTGCCGGCGAGCGCCTCGGCGGGCTTTAACAGAAAGTTCGAAATCTGCGCCCGGCCGGACTTCTGGGCGATGGTGACCACCTCGGTTTTCTTGTCGCCATCGAGGTCGTCGCACCAATAAGAGCGGATGGCCGGGAACGTGAAGTGAATCTCCGGTCCGAGTTGACCGGCGGCGTTTTGGAGGCGAAACCGGAACGGACTGGCCTGGTCCCAATTCACCAGCAGCAGGTCCTGGCGACCGTCGCCGTCGATGTCCAGCACCTGCGCCGCCTTGACGGCGCCGCTGTACGGAATCTTCTCCGGCTCGGCCAGGCTGTGGTCGGCCTTTTGCGCGAAGAAGTACAACGCGGACTCGCCCACCAGCACGAGATCGGTGCGGCCGTCGCCGTTCAGATCGCCTTCGGTGAGCGCGTTCATGTCCAGCAGGCCGTCGTCGAGCGGCCAGCGTTTCGGCGTGCTCCACGCGTTGGTGCCTTCCCGGTACTGAACCACCAGCTCCTTCGGTTCGCCAAAGTACGCCAGGTCCGGCCGGCCGTCGCCGTTGAGGTCCACCACCACCAGCGAGGAAATGCGCTTCTCCGAGGAGATCGACTCGATGCGGAAGCGCGCGTCGGGCGGCAATTCGTTGAGCTGGCGCTTCACCGGCGGCGCTTCGGTGGTGTTCGTGCGGCCGGTCTGGTTGAACAGGAGATTGATCTTCGAGCGCGCGTTGTTGACCACGATCAGATCCTGCAGCCCGTCGCCGTCCAGGTCGGCGTGGCGCAGGTGGCTGATGAGGTTGTCGATCGGGAAAATCTCCGGGCCGGTGAAGCCGAAGCGGTTCGTGGCGTCCGCGGCCCCGGCGCTCAGCGACGCCAGACCGGCGAGCGCCAGGCCAAGGAGAACGCGGCGGCGACCGGCCAATTTCATGAAGCTGGCGAATCGAGTCATAACCGAAAGCAATCAAGTGTGGGCGAGCTTGCCGGCCTACTCGCCCAGAACGTGCACCGCGACCCGCCGGCGATGCGGCACCCGGCGGTGTTCCCAAACATAAATGCCCTGCCAGGCGCCCAACACCAGCCGGGTATCGGCGAACGGCACACTCAGGTTCACGGCGGTCAAGGCGGTCCGCACATGGGCGGGCATGTCGTCGTCGCCTTCGCACGTGTGTTGGAACAACCCGTCGCCGTCCGGCACGAGCCGGCTGAAAAAGCGCTCCAAATCGCGCCGCACCTCCGGGTCGGCATTCTCCTGAACCAGCAGCGAGGCCGAGGTGTGCCGCAAATGCAGCGTCACCAGACCGGCGCGCCAGCCGGTGCGCGCGACGATTTCCTGAACCGGACCGGTGATCTCCAGCAAGCCGCGTCCCCGCGTGGGCACCACCAACTCTTCGAACGTCTGGCCCAACATGGGAGGCGGAGTAGCGCCGGCGTGATTGCCTCACTTGCCCGGGGCAGCCGGGGCCTTGTCGGTGTTGGAAAGCAGTTTCTCCATGTCC
>JAKCAB010000872.1 GCA_021839785.1 bacterium
CTCGTCGAAGGCCGGGTGGAAAAGCTGGACTTGAAGGAGGAACTGGAGAACGCCATCGCGCGCGTCTTCCCCCCGGCGGTCAAGTTCGACGTGCAGGTGCACCGGGATTACGCGCCGGGGTTACCGCCCTTGCTGGCGCAGCGGAACCACATCGAGGACGCGTTCGTGAACATCCTGCAGAACGCCCGGGACGTGCAGGGCGGCCACGGCAACATCCGGGTGAGCACCCGCCAGGGCGAAAATTTCTCGGTGCTGGTCGTTTTCGAGGACGACGGCCCCGGCGTGCCGCCGAACTTGCGCGAGCGCATTTTTGACGCCTACTTCACCACCCGCGAAAAGGGGACCGGCCTGGGCCTGGCCATCGTGAAGCACAACGTCGAACTGTACGGCGGGCGGGTCTGGGTGGAATCCGAGCTTGGACAGGGCGCGCGCTTCATTTTACAGTTCCCGGCTCGAACGATGATGCGAATTCGCAAATGAGCGTGCCTTTGCCGCCACTATTGTTTGTCGATGACGAGAAGAACGCCCGGCGTGTCTTCGAGAACATGATGGCGACGGTGTGCCCCGAGTACGAAATCCGCACCGTTGAATCCGCCGAGGAAGCGCTCAAGCTCATTACGGCTGAGGAGTTTTTCATGGTCATCACGGACGCCCGGCTGGGGGGCATGAGCGGGTACGAGTTGCTCAAGCAAGTCCGCGGCCGTTGGCCCCAACTCCCGGTCCTCATCATGACCGCCTACGCCACGCCGCGGCTGGCGGTGGAGGCCATCCAGGCGGGCGCCATCGATTACCTCGGGAAGCCGTTCGAGCCGGAGCAACTCCGCCACGCCATCGCCCGCTGCGCGAACGATTACCGCAAGAGCCAGGAAATCGCGGCCTTGCGCGCCCGGGTGGGCGAGGCCATCCGGCTGGATCAGATCATCGGCGATTCGCCTTCCATGCAGGCCTTGCGGCGGTTGATCGAGACGGTGGCCCCCACGAACGCGACGGTGCTCATCCTCGGCGAGAGCGGCACCGGCAAGGAATTGATCGCCGGCGCCATCCACGCCCTGAGCCAGCGGCGCGAGCAGAACTACATCCGCATCAACTGCGCCGCCATCCCGGACACGCTGCTCGAAAGCGAACTCTTCGGCCACGAAAAGGGCGCGTTCACCGGAGCCATGCGCCAGAAGGCGGGCCGCGTGGAAGAAGCCGACGGCGGCACCATCTTCCTCGACGAGATCGGCGACATGAGCCGCCCGTTGCAGGCCAAGCTGCTGCGGTTCCTCGAGGACGGCAGCTTCACCCGCGTGGGGGGCAACCAGGAACTGCGCGTCAACGTCCGGCTCATCGCCGCGACCAACCGTGACATCGTCCAGGCGATCCGCCAGAACAGCTTCCGGGAAGACCTGTTTCACCGCCTGAACGTGGTGCAGTTCCGGCCCGCGCCGTTGCGGGAGCGTGGCGACGACATTCTTCAGCTCGCCGAACACTTTTTGCGCCACTTCAGCCTCGCGATGGGCAAGAACATCACCGCGATTTCGCCGGCAGCGCAGGACAAGCTGTGCCGCCATCACTGGCCCGGAAACGTGCGTGAGTTGCGGAACGTGATCGAGCGCGCGGTCATTCTGGAAAGCACCCCCAACATCCAGGCCCAGAATCTCCCGGACTTCGCGGTCGAGAACCGCTTGCGCCACCTGGTTCCGGAAAAACCGCTGGCCGACGCCTCGCTCGAGGAGCACCTGGCCGCTTACGAGCGCGACCTGATTCTAAGCTATCTGGAGCAAAACAATTACCACCTGACCCGCACGGCCCACCAGCTCCACATCAGCGCCCAGACCTTGCGTTACAAAATGCAAAACCTCAGCCTCGACACCAGCCAGTTGACGGACACTGAAGAATTGACACCCGCTGAGCAGGAACGATGAACGCCTTGCCTTGGTCGCCCCTCTTCGCCGCCGCCCTCCTGCCGAACGAGGTGGGCGAAGTCACCCGCGCCCCCGGGACGGGCCGGGACATGCTCATCCTCCTGCTCGTGTCGGGGGGGCTGGGACTCGTGATCCTGTTGGTGCTGACCGCCTGGTTCAAACGCCGCCGGTCCCGCCGGCATCACCACCATCGCTCCCACCACCGGCGCCGCGAGCCGGCGACCAACGAGGCGGAGTCCGAATCCGAGAGCCTGGATGAAGAATCGGAGGCTGGCGCGCATCGGCGCCGGCGTCGTCGGCGAGATCATCGCTCGCGCAACCCAACTCTGGCCGAAACCGGCGGCCTGCCGCCCCCGCGCCCGGAAGGCCAGGCGCCGCCCGGACTTTGAGCGACCTCGTCAGCCACGCCATCACCCGCAAAAGCGCCTCGAACCTCGCGATGGCGTTCGTGTTGCTCCCGCCCCCGCAGCGCTCGGCCATGTGTGCGCTTTATGCCTTTTGCCGCGAGGTGGACGACGTGGCGGATGAAGACGCGTTGTCCGCGGAGGAGCGCCGTCGCCGGCTCACCGCCTGGCGCGACGACGTGCGCGCGGCCTGCAACGGCGGCCAGCCACGGTTTCCAGTCAACCGCGAACTTCAGCCCGTCATCCGCCAATTCGGCCTGCCTTTCGCGCTGCTCGACGAAATCATCAAGGGCTGCGAAATGGACCTGGACGCTCCGCGTTTCGCGGACTGGACCGAATTGGAGACTTACTGCTATCGCGTGGCCTCGGCGGTGGGACTGCTCAGCATCGAGGTTTTCGGTTACCGCAACCCGGCTTGCCGCGATTACGCCGTGGCGCTGGGCAAAGCGTTTCAGCTCACGAACATCCTCCGCGACATCCGCAACGACGCCGAGCGCGGCCGCATCTACCTGCCCCGGACGGAACTCGATCGCTTCGCCGTGCCGCCGGAAGAAATTCTCGCCGGCCGGTACAGCGACCGGTATCGCAACCTCGCGGCCAGCGTGGCCGCGCGCGCGCGCGACTACTACCGCCAAGCCCGCGAAAGCCTGCCGCCCGAGGACCGCCCCGCCATGATCGCCGCCGAATTGATGGGCGCGGTCTATTGGCGTTTGCTCGGCTGCCTCGAAGCGCGGCAGTTCGAGGTCTTCCGCGCGCAACGCGTGCGGGTGAGCAAGCCGGCCAAGGCCTGGCTGGTCTTCCGCACCTGGTGGCGGCTCCGCGTCGGTCCTTTCGCGCCCAGCTATGGCACCGCCTGAGCGCCCGCGGCGGCTGATCGTCAACGCGGAC
>JAKCAB010000891.1 GCA_021839785.1 bacterium
GTGCTTACCGAGAACTGGAACTCGATGGACATCTGGGTCTGGAACTCGCGCTTCGACGACTGCCGCTTCGGCCTGCTGAACCAGATGGGCAACTTCCACGCCTGGCACAACCTGTTCCAGCGCTCGACCGAGGCCGACATCGCCACGCGCAACCTCATGGTCTTCTCGTTCGTGGGCAACACCAGCGTCGGCTCGCGGCGCTTCCTCGACTTCGACACCGGCCATTCGTGGGGCGCGCCCACCACCATCGCCGCCAACCGCATTCTCGACCCCACCGGCGACTTCCCGGTCAAGCTCGGCAACGCCGGCCCGTATCTGGTCATGGACAACGCGTTTAAGCTCCCGGCCGGCACGACCAACCGCGCGGTGAAGATGACCTGGGCGGACCAGACGTTTGTGGGCAACCGCTACACCGCCACCAACGCCGTGGCTGAAAACGGGCGCTTCCGTCGGATCGCCGAACAAGTGGTGGCGCCGGGCGAAATCGACACCGCGCTCCCGACGTTGCCGCCCACGCCGCCCCGCCGTGAGCGCCAGGTGTTCGAGGTGCCGGCCGGCGCGGACGCGAGCGCCATCCAGCGCGCGATCGACGACGCGGCGAAAAGCGCCGGCCAACGGCCGGTGGTGCATTTGCCCAAAGGCACGTACCGGATCGCGCGCACGCTGGTGGTGCCGGCGGCGTGTGATTTGCAGCTCATCGGCGACGGCGCGGGCGAGACGGCCACGGTGTTGCGCTGGACCGGCCCCGCCAACGGCGTGCTGCTCCGGCTCGAAGGCCCGAGCTTCGCCACCTTGCGCGACCTTCACCTCAACGCCGGCAACGCGCGCGGCATCGTGGTGGAAAACGCCGACCAGCCCGGCGGCCGCATTTTTGCCGAGCAACTCAACGCCAACGGCCCCGCGGCGCCGAGCCGTCCTGGCACCGCGGCGGTGCGGATCGACGGCCTGACGCAGACCGATGTCCAGTTCCGCTGCCTGCAAGGCTCCGGCAACGCCGGCCATTGGGTGGAAGTGGTCGGGGCGGGAGCCAACGCGACCGCCATCAATCAGGTGAGCGTTTTCAACGGTGCGACCGGCAGCGCCGTCGGCCAGTACAGCGTGCGCAACGGCGGTCGGTTGGTCGTGCGCGGCGTTCATCCGGAAAAAAGCGCGGATGCCTTGCGCGGCATTTACCTGAACGACGCCGGCTCGCTGGCCATCGACGCCACGCGTTTTTCTTACAAGACCTCGCCCGCCGCGCCGCTCGTGGCGGTGGATGGCTTCCGCGGCTGGTTCACGATCGCGACCGGCCTGTTGCTGCCGGTGGACTCGACGAATACCTGCCGCTTCGAGATCACCGGCGATGGCAGCCGGGCGCACGTGCTCGCGCTGGACAACCAGTTTTGGGTCCAGGAATTCGGCGTGACGGCGCAGACAGTCTGGCGGAATCGCGCGCAACCGCCGGCGGCGGGCGGGTTGGTGGGCTGCAATGTGAACTCGCCTTTGAAAGGCGCGACGACGAATGGTTTTGCCTTCCTGGCCAATCTCGGCGATCGCCCGGACCCGGCGAAGTCTGGTTACGGCGCGGGGCCGTTGGCGGATCAGGGCACGGTGTCCGACGCTGCGTTGCTGCGCCACCTTGCGCCCTTGCGTGAAGCGCGCGTTTGGGAACCTGGCGAAGCGAAAGCCGCCGGCACCGCCACCGACTTGCGCATCCACCGCGTGATGGTTACCGGTGGCAGCGGAGCCACGGTGGAATTCCGACGCGGCCGGTAGCCATCGCCGCGGCGCGCGGTCAGCGCTGGCAGAATTGCTCGAAGCCGCCGCCCAGCAGGCTGCGCACGTCCCGGCGAATCTCCGCCTCGGTCGGCTCCCAGCCAGTGACCGCGAGGTCGGCGTATTTCTCGGCCAGGATCCGGATGAGGATGCGACGGGTATGGTCGAACTTGTAGATAATCTGCTCGAGCACGCGCGCGTCCGAGTGTTGCGGGGTGAAGCTCAGGCCCAGCAATTCGAGGCGCATTCGGGTGATTTCCTCGATGAGTTGCGGCGTGTTGGTGAACCACCAGCAGCCAAACGGGTGCAGGTTCCGAAATTTCCGGGCGATCACGCACAGCTCGTGCTGGTTCTCGCGCGCGAGCACGGTGACGGCGAATTTGTTGTCCGGAAACGCGTCGCCGAGGTTCACCAGCGCGCACAGATCGCTGTGGCCGACACCATCGCCGGCGAGTTGGAGCCGCGCGTTGACGCCCCGCCGCACGCCGAGCATCAGCGCGAACGGCAGGCCGTGCTCGCGGCAGTGCGGCAGCACTGCGTGTTCGAGAAGCTGCGCGGTGTCGGTGTTGGCGGGAAACCGGAAATCCGGCGGGAGCGACACCATCAGGTACTGGGCGTCGAGCTTTTCGGTCCAATCGGCCAGGAAGCGCCGGACTTCGCTCAGCGTGCGGGCGGACAGGCCTTCGCCGACCTCGTAGCCCCAGGACACGAGTTGGAGCGCGGCGTTGGGCCAGTCCACCAGCAACGCATCGATCCGCAGGGCGGCGAGGAACCGTTCGTCGCGGAGGAAGCCGGTTTGCCAGAGCGGCCGCTCGACGGCGTCGAACGGCGAATTGGTCATGTAAATGCGCTCGACGTTCGCCAGCTCCAGCGTGCGGCTGAGGTGGGTCTCCAGCGGCCATTCCTGGAACCAGGCCCGGATGGCCGGCAGATCGCGCACGTGGGGATCGAGCCCGAAACGGTGCAACGTGGTCAGCACGCCGCGGCAGGCTTCGGACACCGGCGAGTGGGCGACGAAAAGCTCGTGCCAGATCCGGTCGGCCTGCTCGGACTTGGACAGGGTGAAGAAGGTCTCGGGCGGCACGTCCAGGTAGCGGAACGCCTCGGCGGCCAGGTAATGGTACACCAGCAGGTCGTCGATCCCCCACAGCAGCATCCCGTTCATGAGCGGGTCGTAGAGGTGGGTGTGGATATCGACGACGGGCGTGGAGCTGACAATCCGTTCGAGGAGCGCAGCGGTGGCAGTGCGGCGGAAATCGCTGACGGACTGGGACGTCATCGGGCGCAAGCTTAAGAGGTGCGCCGCCGCCGCGCCACGCTTTTCTGGCGCAAGGAGCTCCGGGGATTCGGGGAATTCATCTTTGACAGCCTTCTAGCCGGTTGGCACTGTCGCCCGGATTTTCGCGCCCGGACGGCCCAAACACGAATCTCAGAGCCGCCGGGACTTGAGAAAGAGAACTATGCCTGAACTGGTTGGAAACATGTTGGTTGCCCAATCCGGCGGCCCTACCTGCGCCATCAATGCCAGCATCGCCGGAGCCATTGAGGAAGCCGGGCGGCACCCGAACCTGATCGAAGAGATCTACGGGGGCCGCAACGGCATTCTAGGCATCCTGAACGAAAACCTCATCGACTTGCAGGAAGAGAAGCGCAGCGCGATCGAGGGACTACGCTACACGCCTGCCGCCGCCCTGGGCACGTGCCGTTACAAGATCGATTTCAAGAAAAAGCCCGAGCAGGCCGCCAGGGACATGGACCGCTTGTTCGAGGTCTTCCAGGCGCACAACATCCGCTATTTCTTTTACGCGGGCGGGAACGATTCCCAGGACACGTCGCTCAAGATTCACGAAGATGCCTTGAAGCGCGGCTGGGAGATGCGGGTCATCGGCATCCCCAAGACGATTGATAACGACCTGCCTCACACCGATCATTGCCCTGGCTACGGCTCAGTCATCAAATACAACGCGACCACCGTGATGGAAGTGGGCACCGACGTGGGCAGCATGGCCACCGACGACGGTTCGGTCTGCATCATCGAGGTCATGGGCCGTTCCGCGGGCTGGATCGCTGCAGGCACCGCCCTGGCCAAACGGGGCAACCCCGCAAACGCGCCGCACATCATCCTGTTCCCCGAAATCCAGTACGACCTCGCCCACTTCCTCACCAAGGTGCGGGAGACCGTGGCGGCATACAAATACTGCGTCATTGTCGTCGGCGAAGGCATCAAGAACAAGGAAGGCAAGGAAATCGGCGCCGACGAGACGAAGCGCGACGCTTTTGGCCATCCCGTGCTCGCCGGGGCCGCGTGGAAACTCAAGGAATTGATCGAAGCCGCCCTGCAAACCAAGACCCGCACCGTGCTCCTCGGCTACGCCCAACGTGCCGCCGCCCACTGCGCCAGCCTGACGGACGTGACCGAGGCCGCCGCCTGCGGCGAGGCTGCGGTGCGTGCCGCCGTGGCCGGCCAGAGCGGTTACATGGTCAAGCTCGTCCGCGAATCCAGCCGTCCCTACAAGTGGAGCACGGCCCTGCACGACTTGAAAGAAGTCGCGAACGTCGAGCATTTCGTGCCACGCGAGTGGATCAGCGAGGATGGCTTCATGGCCAACGAACAGTTCATCGAGTACGCCGCGCCTCTAATCGAGGGCGAAGTGGAGGCTCCGATGGACAGTGGCCTGCCGAAGTACGTGGTGCTGGAAGGCTCGCCGGTGGAGGCCAAACTTCCCCCGTGGAGTTGAACGGACCGCGCCGAAAACCGAAATCTTCCCGCCCGAAGCCGCAGGCCCTTCGCCTGCGGCTTTGCTTTTCTTTTCCCGGAATGCCCGGCTGGGCACAGCCCGCCCGCGGCGCCACCAGAAGCTGCCCGAGTTTGGGGCGAACGTGTTGGCCAACCAAGCGCCTCAAGCCTGTCTTGCCACCGCTGCGGAGGCCCGCTTAGTCTCCCGCGCATGTTCCATCCGAAAAGTGCGGGGCAAATCGTGAAACGAACGCCTTCCCGGTGCGCGTGACTAAGCCGGTTCCCCAACAGCCTTGGTCCCAAACCCAAGGGCCAGAGCAGATCGGCCGCGGCGCTGGCCGACGACGGCGCTTGCGTCTCTGCTCTCTCCTCCGCGAGACAAACGCTGGCGGTGAGAGGTGTAAGTTCGTTTCCACGTCGGCAGCCGTGGCAGCGTGCCCCGATTACTCCGAGATATGAGCGATTGCACAATTCGTCCGGCCCGGCCGGCTGATGAGCCGGGCGCTTACCACGTTTGCCTGAAGACGGGCGACAACGGCGGCGACGGCGAACCGTTTTACCGCGAGGATCCCGACGCGCTGGGCCGGATCTTCGTCGGCCCTTATCTGGCCTACGAACCGGAGTTGAGCCTCATCTTGGAAGACCTGGAAGGCATTTGCGGCTATGCGCTGGGCGCTTTCGATTCGCGCACGTTCTACTCGCGTTACGAAACGGACTGGCGACCACGGCTGTGCGCCCGCTTTCCGGCGCCGCAGGGCGATCCGGGTGGGTGGACGCGCACCCAACAGGTCTATCACTGGTATCACCACCCCGACTATTACTGTCCCGAACCTTACGAAACATATCCCTCCCACTTGCACATCGACTTGTTGCCGCGGGCTCAAGGTCGTGGTTACGGCCGTCGCATGATGGAGCAGGTCATGGACAAACTACGCCGGCGTGGCTCGCCGGGTGCGCATTTGGGCTTGAGCGTGCTCAACACCCGCGCCTTTGGCTTCTATGAACGGCTGGGTTTTCGGGAACTGGTTCGAGTCGGCTCCGAGACGGATGGCTGCATTTACATGGGTAAAATTCTGCAACGCCAGGGTTCGCCATCTGCCCTCGCAAGCTAAAGGAGGCGTTGTGCGCCAGCCGACCGACCTCTTCGACAAACACATTGTTCCGACTCTGACGGCGCTGAGCGAGAACAGCTATCTGTCCGCGATTCGGGCCGGGATGGTGTCGGTCGTGCCGCTGACCATCATTGGCGGTTTGTTCATCATCGTGTCCTTCTTGCCGGTCGCAGGATGGGACAAGATCGTCGCCCCGTACCTTCAGCTCCTACAAATCCCGGTAAGCGCGACCTTTGGACTCCTCTCGGTCTTCGTGTGCTTCGCCATCGGCTATGATTTTGGCCGGCAGTTGAAACAGGAAGCCATCGTCAGTGCAACCATGGCCACGCTGGTCTTCCTGATGATCCAGCTCCGTCCGGGGGAGAAGCCGGAAGACACCGCCTTCGCGATGGAGAGTCTGGGCTCGAGAGGTCTGTTCACCGCGGTCGTCATTGCCTTGGTCTCCGTTCGCGTCCAAAAGTTCTTCACCGACAAAAACATGGTGATCAAGTTACCCGCCAATGTTCCACCGATTGTCGCCGAATCGTTCCTCTCACTCAGTCCGCTGTTCTTTCTGGTATTGGCTTTTTGGATAATTCGCTTCGTATTGGGAGTGGATATCGACAGTCTGGTGCAAACCACTTTCAAACCTCTGGTCTTTGCCCTCAACACTCTGCCGGGCATCCTGGTGTATGCCTTCCTCGTTACGTTGCTGTGGTCCGTCGGCATCAACGGCGACAACGCCATGGACGCGATCGTCGCGCCGATCTTTCTGCAATACCTCGCCGCCAACGTTGAAGCCGCAACCCAGGGGCAGCCGCTGCCGTACGTGACTGCCTACGGGTTTTTCACGACCTTCGTCAACGTGGGCGGCACCGGCGCCACCATCGCCCTCGCGCTCATCATGCTGAACTCCAAGGAACCCGGCTTTCGCAAAGTCAGCCGCCTCTCTCTGCCCACGCAAATCTTTCAAATCAACGAGCCGATCTTCTTCGGCTTCCCCATCGTGTTGAACCCGGTTTTCATGGTTCCTTACGTCCTCAATGCGCTGATTCTGACGGCGGGCTCGTACCTGCTCATGGATTGGGGCATCATCCGCAAACCGTTCGTGAACGTCCCGTGGACCACCCCGCCGGTGATCGGCCACTATCTGGTGTCCGGCGGAGACTGGAAGGCGGCCGTGTGGGGCGTGGCTTCCATCGTAATCGCGATGGCCGTGTATTTCCCGTTTGCCAAGGCCGCCGAGCGGCAGCGCTTGAAGGCCGAGGCGGCCGGCCAGGCGCACGAATAGTCGTCGCGCGCTTGACCGCGGCGCCCGGCGGGCATAGACGGAGCGCATGATTCACCTCGGACTACACACGGACAACTGGCGTCCGCTCGGCGTGGGCTTCGAAGCCGCCTGCGAAAAGATCGCCGCCACCGGCCTGAAACACCTCGAGTTCTGTGCCATTCACGGGCAGAACTTCATCGCCGCCCTGGGCTACGATCCGGGCGTTTCCCTGCAATCCAACCCGCGCGCCCTCCGCCGCTTTCTCGACAAGCTGGGGCTGAAGGTGTCGCAAATCGACGGTTCTTATCCGATGATGGGACCGAACGGGTCGGCGTTTGGCGTGCAATATGTCACGCAGAGCATCCGCTTTGCCGCCGAACTCGGTTGTCCGATGGTCGATACCGTGGATGGCGCGTTCGAGATTCCCGGCCTGTCGCGCAAGGAAGTCTTCCGCGTCACCTGCGACAATTACCGCCAGGTCCTTTCCTGGGCCGAGGACTACAAAGTCATCGTCAACGTCGAACCGCACGGCCCGTACACGAACGACCTCGATTTCATGCAGCGGCTTTTCGCGCACTTCGACTCCGAGTGGCTGCGCTGCAATTTCGACACTGGCAACACCTTCATCGCCGGCCACCAACCGCTCGATTACTGCCAGGCGCTCCGCCAATACATCGTCCATTGCCACATCAAGGACGTCAGCCCGGCGCTCGCGGCCGCCGTGCGCGGCGAGGAGACGGGCATCGGCAGTTCCGAAGTTTTTGTGGGCGGCGGCGTCAACGCCGACAACATCCGCGCTTGCCTGGAGTATTTGCACGGCACCGGTTGGGATGGCGTGGTCTCGCTCGAATGCAGCGGCACCGACGAAAACACCCGCCGGAGCGTCGAGTGGATGCGCGGGGTAATCAAAGGATTGAAGCCCAAGGCGCGCCGCAAGTGAGCAACCGCTGGGGGTACGAGACGAAAATCGACGGCGGCGTCAGCTAACCCGCTCTGATCGACCGCCCACAAGCGACGCCTCCGCGGGCGCCAACGCCACGCACGGTTTCTGCCGCGCCGAGGCCAAAATATTCGGCTGGGCCATTGCCGAAGCTTGCGGCAAGCTGGAGCTGTCGCCGCTTGCTGAGTAAACCGCTCTGCCGCGCCGACCCCGTTATGCGCAAATCATCGACCTATCTGTTCCTGCTCGCGACCACCGCCGCCTTCGTGCTCAGCCTTCCCGTCCGTGCCGCCGGCTTGGCGGATTACCCGTTCTTCCCGTTCTGCATCGACTGGCACGACGCGAAGAAGCGCAACTTCGAGGAACAGGCGCAGATGCTCAAGGAACTCGGCTATCCCGGCGTCGGCCACATCTGGCTGGACAAGGTCGAGGAGCGGATCAAGTCGCTCGATGCCGCCGGGCTGAAACTTTTCCAGATCACAATGACCGTGGATCTGACGCCCGGCAAGGCGCCTTACGACGTCGCGCGGTTCAAGCAGGTCTGCGCGCTCATCAAGGGCCGCGGGGTGCAGTTCGACCTGCTGATGAACGGCCGGAAGCCGTCCGATCCCGCCTTCGACGATCAGGCGGTGGCGATCCTGCGCGAGATGTCCGACCAGGCGCGCGACGCCGGCGCGCAGTTGCTGCTCTATCCGCACGTCGGTTCGTGGATCGAGCGCATCGAAGATTCGGTGCGGGTGGCCGACCGGGTGGACCGGCCGAACGTGGGCGTGATGTTCAACCTTTGCCACTGGCTGCGCGTGGACAAATCGCGCGACTACCAGCCGCTGCTCAAGCTGGCGCTGCCGCGGCTCTGGGCGGTGAGCATCAACGGGGCGGATGCATTCGACCCGAACCCGTCCGGGTGGGACCGCTACATCCAACCGCTGGACAAGGGCAACTTCGACCTCGCCGCCTTCCTGCGCACCTTGCACAAATTGGGTTACCGCGGCCCCATCGGCCTGCAATGTTACGGCATCGGTGGCGACGCGCGGGAACACCTGGCCCGCTCGCTGGCCGCGTGGCAGAAGCTCAGCGGGAACTTGCGGGACTGAGCCGCGGCTTGCCGCGCAGACAGTTTGGGAGGCTCGCCGGCCAAGGGCTCGCCTTCCACAGCCTTTCCCGCCTCGCGGTGGTTGGGACTGGAATGTCGCCGCCCGCGAATGGTAACAACTCACGCATGGCAGGCGCAGGATTCGTCGTCGCGCGTGCGGCGGTTGGCGACGCTCATGGGTAAAACCTCGGACAAGCTGGCCCGCGGAAGCCGCGCCGCGAAAACGGCGGGGCGGGCGGGCCGCTGGGCCGTGGCCGCGCTGGCGGGCCTGGCGCTCGCGAGCCGTGCCGACCAGTGGCGTTTGTACAAGGCCGCCGATGGCCTCAGCGAATCGTTGAGCACGGCGGTCACCGTCAGCCCGCGCGGCAACGTGTGGGTGAAGCATGGCGAGGTGAACGCCATCAGCATGCTGGACGGCTACACCATCCAGCACATTCCCACGCCGGTGGAGCGGATTTACCGCGTCTATCAAAGTCGCGCCGGCCGCATCTGGGCGGTGTACGACGAGGGGTTGCTCGGCTTCGTGGGCAACGAATGGGTCGCCTACCCGCTGACCAACCACCTCACGCAGGCCGAATCGAACCAGCTCCGCGCCGGCCGCTCGCCCGCCATTCTCCCCGCCGAGGAAGACCGCGTCCTCATGCTCCTGCCTGACCGGCTGGTCCAATTCCACGCCGTCGATCAGCGCTTCGCGGTGTTGAAACGAGCCGACGATCTGGGGCTGGGGCGCTGGCTGGACCTCGCCCCGGCGGCCAACGGCGGGCTGTGGCTGACGGCTCAACGGGGCGTGGCGCGATTCGGCCTCCCCGTGCGCCGGCTCAGCGCGGCGTCGGAATGGACGGAGCGCGAAATCCCCGCGACGCTGGACGCCACCAACCTGCACCGCCCGTTCGAGGACGATGCCGGCGGACTGACGATGATCGCCGAACCGGTCACGCCCGGCCGCGGGTTGCTCGCGCATTTCGACGGCACGAATTGGCTGGCGCGAGGTGTGCCGGACGAAAACCTGCGCTTCGCGTGGCGCGACGCCGAATCCGAGGCGTTCTGGGGCGTCACGCTCAACAAACTCCTGCGCTTCGAATCGAACCGCGTCGCCACGGTGACGCCGCCGCTGACGCCCGGCCAGATTCTGGACGTGGCGGTGCAGCCGCGTGGTGTTTTCTGGCTGGCCACGCGCCAAGGCCTGCTGCGTCACGCGCCGTCCGCGTGGCATTCGCCCGCCTGGCCCACGCGCGCGCCCGGTTTGGTGCAAGGCCTCGCGGAAGATGCCGTCGGGACTCTGTGGGTCGCGGCCGAGGCGGGGCTGTTCGGCTACCGCGGAAACGTATGGACGGCCCACGCTTGGCCCGCCGGCCTTGAGCCAGCCTTTCAACCCAAGGACGGATTGTTCGCGCTCGCCGATGGCGCGTTGTGCCTGACCGTCGGCACCGCGTTGTGGCGGTTCGACCCGCCTTCGGGCCGGTTCGCGGAACTGGCGCACCCGGCGGGACGCGAGGTGCTGCGGGTGCTCGGCCGCGACGAGGCCGGCGGCCTGTTGGTGCTGACGCGGAACGAAGCCGAGCCCGGCGATCCACCGCATTGCGAGGTCTTCGACGGGCGGCGGTTCACCGAATGGACGGCCGGCCCGCCGCTGCCGGCGACGGGGGGGGAGGTCTTTTTCTGCGAACGCGCGCGGAACGGGGATTGGTGGGTGGGCACCAGCGCCGGCCCGGCCTGGTGGCGCGACGGCCGCTGGCAGTTTTTCGGCAACGCCGACGGTTACGTGGACGAAGGCGCGCTGTGCTGGCTGGAGATGGCGGACGGCCGGATCTGGTGCGCCGGACTCGCGAAGGTGCAGGAATTCGACGGCAAACGGTGGGCCACGGTGCATTCGGCGCTGGACCGCGCGAACGCCTTGTTGCACGCGAGCGACGGCAGCGTGTGGGTGGCGGCGAACAACGGCCTGCACCGCTTTTACCGCGGCGCTTGGCTGGCCGTGGGCGAGAGCGAGGGGTTGCCGGATAACGCCGCGCATTGCCTCTTCGAGGACCGCCAGCGGGTGCTCTGGGTTGGCACGGGCCGCGGGTTGAGCCAGTACATGCCGCGGGCCGACTTCGAGCCGCCGCGCACACTGGCCATCGAGTGGGAACAGCAGGGCAGCGCCACCGGCGAAGGCACCGGCGTGCTGACCTTCATCGGGCGCGACCGGTGGGACTTCACACCGCAAAATCGCCTCGTGTTTTCCTACCGGCTCGACGAAGGCGAATGGTCTCCTTACGCGCCGGGGAACACCTTCCGGTTGCGCGGCCTCACGCAAGGCCGGCACCGCGTCGAGGCGCGCGCCATGGACCGGAACTGGAACGTCGAACTCAAGCCCGCGTCGTTCGGTTTTCGGGTCCGCGTGCCTTGGTATCGCGACCAGCGCGTGGTGTGGTCCGGGCTGTTCGGGGTTCTGCTGGCGTTCGTGGCCGCCGGGTTCGCGGTCAACCGCCACTGGCGCCTGCGGCGGAGTTACGCCGACGTGGGTCGGCTGGTCGAGGAACGGACACGGGAGCTGGAGCGCGCCACCGCCGCGCTGGCCCACAGCCAGAAGATGACCGCGCTGGGCACGCTGGCGGCGGGCATCGCCCACGATTTCAACAACATCCTGTCCATCGTCAAAGGCTCCGCCCAGATCATCGCCGCCCACCCGGCTGACCGCGACAAGGTGCTCACCCGCGTGTCGCGCATCCTGACGATGGTGGACCAGGCCAGCGACATTGTGCGCGCCCTGCTGGGGTTTGGCACCGCCACCGAGCGGCGGGTGAAGCCTTCCGACTTGAACGAGGTGGTGACGCACACGCTGCGACTGCTGAGCGACCGTTTCCGGCGCGAGATCACCGTCGAGTGCAGACTCTCACCCGATCTTCCGCCGGTGCGCGCGGCGGCGGACCTTGTTCAACAGATGCTCTTGAACCTGATCTTCAACGCCGCCGACGCGATGGACGGGCGGGGCCGGATCGAAGTGACCACCGGGCGGCTGGAGACCTTGCCCGAAAGTTTGGTGCTGCCGCCCCAACCGGCGCCGGCGTACGGGTTCGTGTCCGTGCGCGACACCGGCAGCGGCATTCCGCCGGAGGTGCTGCCGCGGATCTTCGAGCCGTTCTTCACCACCAAGGCGCTGTCAGCCCGGCCGGGGCGCGGGCTGGGCTTGTTCATGGTGTATGAATTCGCCAAGGAAATGGGGCACGGCCTGCGCGTCGAATCCGCGGTGGGCGCCGGCAGCACGTTCACCGTGCTGATGCCGGTGGCGGGACCGGAGTGAGCCAGGCGCTTGCCTTGCGTGCACACTTTTTGTCGCAATTGCGACAGAAATTGCACCAGCCGAGTCAGGCATAGCCTGGTGCCTGGTACCTCGCGTTTGTGCGGCTCAGGAGCCGGGCGGACGCACCGCGTTGGTGGCGCTCGCCGGCAGTTGCGGCGCGAGGCGTTCGATTTCGCCTTCGTAACGTTCGACCCGCCTAGTGTCTCCCGCCTTTTTCGCCAACGCCAAGGCTTCCTGGTAGAACGCGAGCAGATCGGGATAGCGCGGGTTGGCGGCGAAAAAGTCGTCGTAAACCTTGAGCGCCTCGGCGTCGCGTCCCGCCCGGGCCAGCGCCTGCATCAACGTGAACTGGAGCTGGAGTTTTTCGTTGGGCGACGGCTTCAGTTTGAGCGCGGCCTGGTACAGCCGGATCGCCGCGCCCGGATTGCTGAGGATTTGCAGGTCGGCGAGCTTTTCGGCCAGCACCGCGCTTTGCTTCGTCAGCGGCAGGGCCTTCAGATAATCGATCATCGCCTGGGGCGGGGCGCCGGTGGCCAGGTTCAAGTCCACGACACGCAGGTGCGACCAGGCGAGGAGGTTGCTTTTTCGGCGTTCGAGGTCTTCGTGCAGTTCCTGCGGCGGCCGGGCCATCGGCCGGTACAGCGGGTCGCCCACGACGGTGGTTTGCCAGGACAACACCGGCAGTGACGCGTAGGCGGCGTCGGCGAAGTTGGCGCCGAGCGCGATGAGGTCGTTGAAGAACACGCCCACATGCGGGGTGAGGTCCAGATACGGTTCGGCCACGCAACCCATCGTGGCGGTCGCGCCTTTGGCGAGAAATGGCCCCACCCAGTTCGCCGTGGCGCTCCGAATGGTGCGGGCACTGTACGAATGCAGATGGTACGCGATCGCCCCCGGCATGAACTCGACCGGGTCGCGCGTGAACGGTCCCGACACCGCGGCGTCGTACCAACCGGCGTAAATCGCGATCTGGGGCATCGGAAACGAGGCCGGGAAGGTAGAAGGTCGCGGATCCAGAATGGTCTCGAAGCCCTGCCGGCGCACGACGAGGTACGCCTCGCGAATCCATTGGTCGCCGTTCGCGTACGGGCCGTTGGTCAAACCGCGGGTGTCGAAATAGGCGCGCCCCCACAGGCCGTTGGTTTCCGCCTGCATTGCCTTGTCCACGAGTTCGGAGGCGATGCGCTGCGAAGGTCCGTCCAGGCGCGTGACCAGGAACAAGCCATTGGTGGGGTGCAACGACGCGAAGTTCGTGATGCCAAAGTACGGATTCCGCAACGGGCCGGTCACGGGCGCCCTTTGTTCCAGCAAGGGCAGCGCGGCGAGTTCGCTGTCCACGGCGGCCTCGTTGCGGCGCAGCGCCGCGGGCAGGTTCGCCGGCACGTCCTCGTCGAGCTTGGGATCGGCGTCGATCCGCAGCGGCACCCCGTACGCGAGCACGAGATAGCGCACCTTGGATTCGGTGAGCACCCGCGCCACGCCGCCCGGCGCGCCTTCCTTGGCGGGGATCAGTCTTTCCTCAAACCGCGCGAGCCCGCGGTTTTCCAATTCCTGAACCAGCGGCCGTTGCAGGTTCTCGCGGAAGACCGTGCGCGACATGCCTTCGCTGCGCGGCAATGTCAGGCCGATGAGGTTCTTGGCGGGCACGCCTCGCAACTTGGCATAGTGCTCGGCCACGACCCGCGAGTCCGGCGCGAAATCGAGGTTGTAGATCACCGCCACCTCGTCGCCGGCGCCCGCGGACCAGGCAGGCCAACCCCCGGTGGCGCTTAAAAGCAGCCCCAGCACACCCGGCGCGAGGCGACGCAGGACGGGCACAAAACGAACGCCACCGGCGCGGGACTTCCTTCGCAAAATCATGTGTTTGGGACGCGTTCCTCCAAGACGATCTTCAACCCATCGTAAGCGAACCACACACCCGTCGGCAGCTCGGCCTGGTCGCGGTCGTGGTCAAAACCGTGCGCGAGGTGCGTGAAATACGTGCGCGCGGCGCCGATGCGGCGGGTCGCGGTCAGGGCTTCATCGAGGCACATGTGCGTGGGATGCGGATCGGGCCGCAGCGCGTCCAGCACCGCGACTTCCACGCCACGCACCGCTTCCAAGGCGGCGGGCGGCACTTCCTTGCAGTCGCTCAGGTAGGCCAGCCGTTTCCGGCCGCCCTGGCTGAACAGGAACCCCGTCGTCGTAATCCGCCCGTGAGGGAGGTCCAGCGGCGTGATGTCCAAATCGCCCAGCGTGAACGGACCGGCGATGACGTGCGGCTCGGGCTTGAAATAGCCGTCCGGGATCGGCCCATCCGCGAAGGCGTATTGGAACACCCGGCGCAGCGTCTGCATCGTGGCCTCCGCGGCGTAGATCGGCAGGGTGCCGCGCCGCAGGTCGCAGAACCGCCGGCAATCGTCCATGCCCATGATGTGGTCCGCGTGACCGTGGGTCACCAGCACCGCGTCCAGCCAGCGGATGTCTTCGCGCAGGATTTGGAGCCGGAACTCCGGCGTCGTATCGACCACGAGTTTGATCGCGTCGGTCGCCACGTAAATGGACGGGCGGGTGCGATGGTTTTTGGGGTTGGCCAGAAACTCCGGCGGGTAAGTCTTGCCGATGAGCGGCACCCCCTGCGAGGTGCCCGAGCCAAGGAAAGTGAAGGTAAACGCCATGCTTTGCCGCGCTGCCAGTTTCGTTTTGCGTCACGCTAACATTGCCGCCAAATTCGCCGCCAACGAAATCGCCATGCTCGCCACGCTGCGCATCCGCAACCTCGCGTTGGTGACCGACCTCACCCTCGAGTTTCCGCCGGGGCTGGTGGTCGTCACCGGCGAAACCGGCGCCGGCAAGTCCATCGTCCTGGGCGCGCTCGATTTGCTGCTGGGCGCGCGCGCCGACCGCAACCTGATCCGCGCTGGCGAGGACGCCTGCACGGTCGAGGCGGTGTTCGACACGCGCGGCCTGGGGACCGGATTCCACACCGTGCTGGCCGACAACGGCTGCGAGCCGTGCGAAGACCAGCAACTCCTGCTCAAACGCACTTTCACGGCGGCGGGCGCGAACCGCCAATTCGTCAACGGCACCCCCACCACCCTCGCCACGCTGGCCGAGATCGGCGACTGGCTGGTCGATGTCCACGGCCCGCACGATCACCAATCGCTGCTCCACCCGGCCCGGCAACTCGCGATCCTCGACGCCTTCGGCGGCCTGCAAGCAGAGGTCCGCGCCTTCGGCGAACGGGTCGCGCGTCGTCGCGAGTTGGCCGCGCAAAAGGCCGCGTTGATCGTGGACGAACGCACCTACGCCCAGCAGCTCGACCTGCTGCGGTTCCAAGTGAACGAAATCGCCGCCGCCAGCCTTCGCCCGGACGAGGAAACCGAGTTGGAGCGCGAGCACCAGCGCGCCAGCAATGCCGCGAAGTTGCTCCAACTCGGCCAGGCCGCGCTGAACCTGCTCGGCGAGGACGACACCTCGGTCTTGAACCAGGCCGGCGCCGTCGGCCGTTTGCTCCAGGAACTCCAGCGCGTGGATCCCGACGCCCACCTCTTAGCCACCGCGCACGAACAAACCGTTGCCGCCCTCCGCGATTTGCAGAGCGATCTGACGCGTTACCTCGACCGCGTCGAAGTCGATCCGGAGCGGCTGCAAGGCTTGGAAGAACGGCTGAACCTGATCCAAAGCCTCAAGCGCAAGTACGGCGCCACGCTCGCGGCCGTCATCGAATTTGGCGAGGACGCGGGCCGCCGGTTGCGCCAACTCGAATCGCGCGACGCCGAGCTGCAACGGCTTAACGAAGAGCTGGCCGCGTTGGATCGCCAGCTCGCCGCCGCCGGCCGGAAGCTCACCGCCGCGCGCCGCGAGTTGATTCCCAAGCTGGCCAAGGCGGTCACCAAACAGCTTGGCGACCTCGGCTTCCGGCAAAGCCATTTCGACGTGGCGTTGAGCACCGCTGCGTCTGAACCCGGTTCGCCATCGCCGGGTTCGGCCACCGGCTTCGACACCGTCGAGTTCCAGTTCGCGCCCAATCCGGGCGAGCCGGCTCGGCCGCTGCGGGCGATTGCGTCGTCCGGCGAAATGGCGCGGGTGATGTTGGCCTTGAAAACCGTGCTGGCCGCCGTGGACGAAATCCCCGTGCTGGTCTTCGACGAAGTCGATGCCAACGTCGGCGGCGAGACGGCGCACGCCGTCGGCGACAAAATGCGGCAGATCGCGCGCCGGCGGCAGGTGTTCTGCGTGACTCATCTTCCGCAAGTGGCGGCGGCGGCGGACACGCATTTTTGCGTGACCAAGGAAGTCCGCGCCGGCCGCACGGCCACGCACATGCAGCGCCTCGGCAACGGCGACCGCGTGACCGAACTGGCCCGCATGTTGGGCGGCCAGAGCGACGCCGCACGCCGGCACGCCCAGGCGCTGCTGACCGCGCGGCCGTAGCCGCGCGTCCGGCTAAGCAGCGCCGGTATCC
>JAKCAB010000645.1 GCA_021839785.1 bacterium
ACAATTACTTTGCGGGCGTCGCGCGTCGTGTTGTAGAAGTCCGCCAGTTCCACGGCTGTTGCGCCGGGAGTGTCGAACGTCGTACCCGCGCTGACCATGAAAAAGCTACCCATCTCCGTCTGCCTGATCTCCGGCGCCGAGGCGCACCGGATCGGGCGCGCTTTGGAGAGCGTTGCGCCGTGGACGGCGGAGATCGTCGTGGTCCTTAACGAGGAAGTGGCGGACGGCACGGACCGGTTGGCAGCACAACAAGGCGCGGCCGTCTTCCGCGAACCGTGGAAAGGCTTCATCGCCCAGAAAAATTCCGCCGCGGCTAAGGCCAGCCAGCCGTGGATCCTCAACCTCGATGCCGACGAGGTGGTCTCGCCGGCTTTGCGCGCGGAGATCGAAGCTTTGTTCGCCGATCCGCAGCGCCTTGACGCCTGCGTGGCCTACGAGTTTCCCCGTTGCACCTTGTACCACGGGCGCTGGATCCGGCACGGCGACTGGTATCCCGATCGGGTCCTGCGCCTGTGGCGGAAGGACGCCGGCGAATGGACCGGCGTGGACCCGCACGCAAAACTTCAGGTGTGTGGCGCGGTGGGGCGGTTGCGGGGCGACCTGTTGCATTACTCGATGGAAACCTTCGAGCACCAGATCGCCAAGACGATCAGCTACGCCGACGACTTCACGCGCTACTGCGCGGCCAATGGCCAGCGCGTCGGTTTCCTGGATATGCTCGTCCGCCCGCCTTGGCGCTTTCTGCGCAGCTACGTGTTTCGGCTGGGCTTTCTCGACGGTTGGCAGGGTTACAGCATCGCCTGGATGACGGCCTTCTACACGTTTCTGCGTTACGCCAAAGCGCGCGCCGCGCAAACACCGGCGCCTCCCGCCGCATGACGCCCGCGGTTCCTCAAACCAAGCCCGCGCTGCTGCTCTACGAACCGCGCGTCGAAGGGCACCATCCCGCCTGGCTGCGGTTCATCACGGAGGATTTGCTGTCGGCCGACTACGCGTTGACGCTGGCGGTGGACTTGCGTCCGAAGTCGAAGGCGGTGCTCGAAGACAGCCTGGGCGACTTGCTGGGGCGCGTGAAGTTGCTGCCGGCGGTCGAGGCGGACGGACGGCGGCGTGGCGGCAGCCGGTTGCGCTCGGTGCAACTTTGCCTGGCCGAATCCGGCGCCCCGCGGGTGTTTCTGTGCGAGTTCGACGACGTGGCCTCCGCGTTGTTGCGGCGCGTGGCGCTCGGGTGGTCGCCACCAGCCGAACTGCGTGGGCGAATGGGCGGCATCTATCACCGCCCACGTTTCCTGGCGGCGCCGCGATGGTCGCCAAACCGCTGGCTCAAACAAACCGGCTTTCGCCGCCTCGTCCGTCGCGGTTGGCTGCGGCCTTTGGTGTTGTTGGACGAATACCTGGTGCGCGACCTCCAAGCGCAGCATCCATCGGCGCCGATTCACTATCTTCCCAACCCTTGCCCAACTGGCTTCGAGGCCGACAGCACTGAAGCCCGCCGCCAACTGGGCGTGCCGGCGGACCGGCGGGTGTTTCTTTTCTACGGTGGAGGTTACCGGCGAAAAGGCCTACACGTCACCGTTGAAGCCATGCGCCGGGTTCCGGCGAGTGAACCCGCGTTTCTGCTTTGCGTGGGGCGGCTGAATCCGCAAGGCGAGACGGCGCGCGGACTCGAAGAGCTCACCACCCAGGGTCGGGCGTTGCTGATCGACCGCTACGTCTCCTCCGCCGAGGAACGACTCGGCTTTGCCGCTGCCGACGTGGTCCTGCTGCCCTATTTGAATCACTTCGGCATCAGCGCCGTGCTGTCGCAGGCGGTGGCGGCGCGCAAGCCAGTCCTCGCGTCGGACGAACAACTGCTCGGCCGGCTGACGCGGGATTACCGGCTGGGATTGCTGTTTCCGTCCGGCGACGCCGCGGCGTTGGCGGATCGAATCCGCGAGGCGGCCAGGTTTTCGGCGGCACGCACGGCTGAGTTCATCGCGGCCGCGGGCGCATACGCGGAGCGAAATTCGCGCGTCGCTTACCGTGCCGCGTTGCTCTCGGCGTTGCAGGCACCGTGACCAACTCCGCGACCAACTCCAGTTTGCCGGGTGCCGCCACGCTGCGGGTCATCCAACTCAACTCGCTGCTGACCGGCGGCGGCACGGACGACCAGTGCGTGAAACTCGCGGCCCAGCTTCATCGCCGTGGCGTTCAAGTCACGTTGGCCGGTCCTGCGGGGCGCGAGTTCTCGCGAGTGGCGCAGGAACTGGAAGTGCCGTTCGTCGCTATGCCGGCGAGCAAGCTCGGATTCATCCTCGCCGCGGCGAAACTCGCGCGACGCGAACGCGCTCAAATCGTGCATGGCCACCACGGCCGCGACATCTGGCCAACCGTGCTGGCGGCGCGGCTGTCCGGCGTGCGGCCCAAGATTGTGCTCACGCGGCACCTCGCCAAAAGCCCCGGCTCGCCTTTGAGCCGACAGTTCCTGCTCGGTCGCGTCGATGCCGTGATCGCGGTGTCGCAGTTCGTGGCGCGCGTTTTGCGCGAAGGCCACTACGAGCCGGACTCGCCGGTCGAGGAACGCCGCGCCCGCCCGCCAATGCGCGGCGATTTCACGAAGATTCGCGTCATTCACGGCGGCATCGACACGGACCGCTTCAACCTTCTTGACGCGTCCTGGCAGCGCACCGCCTGGAGCGTGGAACCGGAGGCGTTCGTTTTCGCGATGGTCGGCGGCTACGACCTGCCGCGCGGCAAAGGCCAGCCCGAGTTTCTGCAAGCGGCCGCGCGCATCCACGCGCAAGTGTCGGCGGCGAGATTCCTGATCCTCGGCCGCGGAAACATGGCTGACCTGCTGCGCCGTGACATCGCCCGGCTCGGTCTGGCGGGCCAGGCCTCGCTCCCGCCTTACTGCACCGACATGCCGGCGGCGATGAACGCGCTGGACTGCCTCGTGCACTCGCAGGTCGGCACCGAGGCGTTTCCCGGCGTGGTGCTCGAAGCCTTCGCTTGCGGCAAGCCGGTGATCGCCTCGGACTTGGACGGTATTCCTGAAGCGTTTGGGATCGGCGGCGCTGGAGAACTGGTTCCGCCGGGCAACGTGGCGGCGCTGACAGCGGCTCTGGCGCGGGTGGCTTCGGCGCCTCGTCTCGACCCACGCGTGCGCGACGCGATGCCTCGGCGGGTCCCGCCGCGCCGCTCCCCGCC
>JAKCAB010000687.1 GCA_021839785.1 bacterium
GAAATCGTGAAGCTTGCCCGCCAGGCCGGCACCGTCTTCGCCGTGAATTACAACGTCCGGTTTTACCCAGCCGTGCTCCAGATGCGGAAACTCGTCGCCGGCGGCGAACTGGGGGAAATCATCCACGTGAACGGCTCGTACCTGC
This sequence comes from bacterium, assembly GCA_021839785.1. The sequence continues at coordinate 146 of JAKCAB010000687.1, forward strand.
AGGACTGGCTGTTCAAGGACACCGACTACAACTGGCGTCTGTTGCCGACTGAAGGCGGCAAGCTCCGCGCCGTGGCGGACATCGGCACGCATTGGATGGACACCGCGTCGTTCGTGCTCGGGGCGAAGATCAAGAGCGTGTTCGCCGACCTCGGCACCTTTCACAAGACGCGCAAACGCCCGCTCGGCGAGGTGCAAACGTTCGCCCGAGCCGACGCGAAGTTGAAGTACGCTGCGTACCCGGTGAAGACCGAAGACTTCGCGAACGTGCTGCTTGAATTCAGCAACGGCGCGCGCGGCAACCTCGGCGTGTCGCAAGTCGCCGCCGGCCGCAAGAACTGCATCCGGCTCGAAATCTACGGCTCGAAGAAGTCGGCCGGGTGGTGTTCGGAGGATCCGGAGATGCTGCATTTCGGGAACCGCGACGGCGCGAACGAGACCGCGGTGCGCGGCACGCCCGCCTTTGGCGAGGGCGCGACTGGTTTCATGGACTACCCGCCCGGCCACGTGGAAGGCTTTCCGGACACCTTCAAGATGCTTTTCCGCTCGATTTATGGCTGCATTGCCGCGGGCAACCGCTGTGAGTGCGCCTATGCGACCGCCGAGGACGGCCACGCCGAAGTTGCGGTCTGCGAAGCGATCCTGGCCAGTCACCAGGCGCGGAAGTGGGTGAAGGTGTAGCGGCGCCGGGGCGTTCTCTCCGGGAATCTCATCGGGGCCGAGCCGTAAGATGGGTGACATCTACCAGCGTTACTTCGTCGCCTGGCAGGAGAACGGCGGTGACCTGTTGTGCCAATTCTCCTCCGTGAGCCGGTGGAGCCAGTGGGGCAGTTGGGGCCTGCTCCAGTTCGCCGCCGCCGACCCGCGCCAGTCGCCCAAGTTCAAGGCGACGATGGAGTGGGCCCGCAAGCTGGGGCAGAAGGTCGCCGCACCGTAGAGACCCGGCGTTTCCCGTTGCAGGCCGTCGGCTGTGCGGGGCCGTCGTTCGCGTACTGTGCGCCAGCCGCAAAGCGCGTCGCTGAGCGAAAGCCTTGGCCGGCGCAAAGGCAACCGCGGGTTCTGGGGCAGCGTTCGCGTGGGTAAGCCAGAACTGAAACTCAGCAATGCGTACCGATTGCTCCGTCGGCGTGAAGGATTCCGCCCAGCGTGGTCGAAACGCCATGTCTGTTACACGGCAAACGAAGTTCGGCCAGCGTGACCTGGACGCCACCGTTTGGGTTGTACCCTTGGCGCAGATCAGAGCGCGGGACCGGCAGGCCGTTGGCGGCAAAGCAGCGAACCTTGGCGAGTTGATTCGCGCCGGCCTGCCGGTTCCGGGAGGGTTCTGCCTCACGACCAACACCTTCCGCCTCTGGCTGGGCGAGTGCCGGACGGCCGCCGACCTGGTTGCAAGGCTGGCGGACCTGGCGCCTGACCGGAGCCGGGAAATCGCCGAGGTCGCGAGCGCTTTGCGCCAGACTCTGACCGGGCACCCGCTGCCGCCCCCAGTGACGCGGGCGATCCGGGCGGCGGTTCAGTCGCATGCCCCCCGCACTGCCTGGGCAGTGCGGTCCAGCGCGACGGCTGAGGATTCGCCGCAAGCTTCCTTCGCCGGACAGCACGACACGCTGCTGAACGCGTGTGGCCCCGAAGCGGTGCTGGCGGCGGTGCGGCAATGCTGGGTCTCGCTTTTCAGCGACCGCGCGGTCGCTTATCGGAAGAGGAACCGCATCGACCAACGATCCGTCGCGATGGCGGTGGTGGTTCAGGAGTTGGTACCGGCCGAGGTGTCCGGCGTGATGTTCACGGCCGACCCCGTGTCGGGCAACGCGAGGCGCATGATCATCGAAGGAGCGTTCGGACTTGGCGAGGCCCTCGTGTCCGGGAAGGTCACGCCCGACCGCCTGGTTCTGGAAAAGGAGTCGTTGAAAACTCGCGAACGCCTTGTGAATTCCAAAACGGTGGCCATCGTCCCGCGCAACGCGGGTGGCGTGGAAGAAACGCGGGGCCCCTCCGCCCGCCAGGCAGAACCGTGCCTTGACGACGTGCTGGCGCGACGCCTCGGCGAGCTGGGGCGCGGAGCGGAGCGGCATTTCGGCCGGCCCCTGGACCTCGAATGGGCGGCTCGCGACGGCCAGGTCTTTTTGCTCCAAGCGCGGCCGATCACCGCTTTGTCCGCACCACGCGGGGTCGAGTCGGGAATTTGGACGAACGCGAACGTCGTGGAAGCGCTGCCGGATGTCGTCACGCCGCTGTCGTGGTCGCTGATGCAGGTTCTCCTGAATGACTTCCTGTACCCGCTGATGCGCCGTCTCGGTCTGGACACCGAAGGCCAGCCGCTCGTGGATCTCATCGCTGGGCGGGCCTATTTGAATGTCCGCCTGGTGAGCGAACTGGTGCAAAAAGTCGCCGGCCCAATCCGGGTGGATGTCGCCGCTGCGTTCGGCGGACAATACGGCGACTTGGAACAAGCCCTGTCACCCGGCTCGCCTCAACGGCCCCGCCTGCTGGGCCTCCGGACATTGTGTCGGCTCGTAAAGCTGGCCCCCTGGCTCATCCCGGGCTTGTTCGGCCAGCAACGGGTGATCGAACGCTGGGGTCAGCGGGTCTTCGGCGAGCTGGCGCACGCGCCGGCCGCCGGCCTGACCGATGAACAATTGGCGGCGCATCCCGCCGCCTTGCTTCGGGTGGCCACGCTCGGCGCGGGCAACCGCACTTGGGCCGCCGCGATCTGGATGGCGGTGGGTGCGGTCGGCGGCAGTACCGGGGTCTTCCTGCTCGCGCGGCGCTGGTTCGGCAACGCCGATGGCAGCCTCGCCAATCGCCTGATCGCGGGCGCCCGCGGCATGAACTCCGCCGAAAACGGACGCGAACTGCTGCGGCTCGCGGCCTGGGCGCGGTCGCGCCCGGAGCTCAAGCGGACGCTGCTGGTGCCCGGGTCGTTTGCCGAGATCGAGCAGACTGTCGCGAAAGTTCTGAAAGGCCCGGACTTCCTGGAACGCTGGCGGACCTTCATGGAATGCCACGGTCACCAGGCGCGCGGCGGGATGGACATTTACCAG
>JAKCAB010000188.1 GCA_021839785.1 bacterium
CTTTACCAAGACGCCGCTACGGCCAGGCGTTCAACGGCCTTTCCATCTCCGCGCCTCGGCGGTTGATCTGGTTTTCAGCGCCGGGCCGAAGCGCCCTTTCCAGCCACCTTCCCGGCGCGTAAGCTCACGCCCATGAGTTACGAGGTGCAGGATTTCGAGACGCAGGTGCTCGAACGGAGCAAGCAAGTCCCCGTCCTGGTGGATTTCTGGGCGCCGTGGTGCGGGCCATGCCGCGCGCTCGGCCCGGTGCTCGAGCGGATGGCGAAGCAGGCCGGCGGCCGTTGGGAACTCGCCAAGGTGAACACCGAGGAAAACCCGGAAGTCGCGGCCGCCTTCAACATCGCCAGCATCCCGGCCGTGAAGCTCTTCGTGGACGGCAAGGTCGCGGACGAATTCGTCGGCGCGCTGCCGGAACCGGAGATTCGCCGCTTCCTCGACCGGGCGCTGCCTTCGCCCAGCGCCGAACACCTGGCCGAGGCGCGACGTTTGCTGGCCGAAGGCGCGAACGGCCCGGCCGCCAGGCTCTTGAAACCGATCGTGGACGCCGAACCCGGCAACCTCGAAGCGCGGGTGCTGTTGGCCCAGGCGCTGCTGAGTTCGGCGCCGGAACAAATCGCGGCGATGCTCGAACCGGTGGGGCCGGACGCCGAGGTCGCCGACAAGGCCAATGCTTTGCGAACGCTGGCGCGGCTGGCTCACCTCGCCGGCCAGCCAGCCGCTTTGCCCGAGGCCAAGGTCCGCGACCGCTACCTGGCCGGCGCTGCCGCGTTGCGGGCCGGCGACTTTGCGACCGCCCTGGAAGCCTTCATCGAGGTCCTGCTGCGGAACAAGGAATACGACCACGCGGGCGCCAAGGAGGCGTGCAAGGCAATCTTTCAATTGCTGGGCATGCGGCATCCGCTGGCGGACCGTTTCTTCCGTGCCTTCAGCAGCGCGCTCCACTCGTGAGCGGCGGCCATGCTGGTGCGAACCACGAAGGCACACGAAAGGACACGAAGCTCGCGTGGCAGGCGGGTCGCTGAGCCGGCTTCGTCGTATCGATCGGCCGTTGACATCAAGTACTACGGCAACGGATTCGCGTCGTTCGGTTCCCCTCCCCGGCCTTGCGTTCCGGTCGCCGGTGCCGGGCGGCGAAGCGGGTGGCCGTGGCCGAAGCGGGTAAAGACTTTCCGCGCGCGGGCACGGTTGCGCTCCGAGCGACCCGTCCCGAAACGCGCCCGAAACGCTCCTTGACGAAACGGGAGGGGGGCGATACGTTGCGGTCAATCTGTGGAAGAAGGCGCCTTCGGCTACCAACGCCGGGGTTTTCGTGGACCGAGGACAGGCGGGGTACCGAAGACGCAGGTTCGGGTTATGAAGGCCGCTGAACGAACTGCCGATAGCTGTCTTGAAACAGTCCCCGCCGCAGAGCACCCTGAAAACTCCCGTTCCTTGACCCCTCGCCTGTGGCGGCATGGCTGTCTCCTTCTCGCCTGCGTCGTCCTCACCCTGGGTGTCCGGGCCACCTTGAAGCCGCAGCATGCGGCGGAACGGCGGCGGTTGGAACTGGCGGCCCGTGCCCGGCGGACCGCGGAGATCGCGGCCCTCTGGAACCAGCTCACCTACGCCGATCTCGCGGCGCCCGAGACGACCAGCCGGTTCTTGACTGCGGTCGATTGGCGGTCGCTTCGGTTGTCAACCACCCAGGAGACCCGGCTTCACACCCGCCTGGCTGAGGTGCCCGCTTATCTGGGGCAACCCACGGTGGCGGGCTATCTCCGACTCAAGACGGAGGGATTGCATCCGACCTTCGCGCCCAACCCGATGGCCCGGCGCGCGCCCGACCCAAGCCCGACGGCGCCGGTCCAAAACGCAACCGCTGGTCGGACGACGCGCCGCGGAGCCGCCCAGTCGCCGGCCCCTGACGGTGAGGCCGGCTCGCCGGAGTCTCGCCCCACCGGGTTGGCGCTGCCAGCCCTCCCGGCCAATCCAGAACAAGTCGTCGAAAGCCTCTGGCGCCGGTTGGCGACCAACCGGCCGCCGTCACGCCTCACGGCCGTGTGCCTGGAGCGCATTCGCGTGGCGACCACCACCACGAACACGCCGTTTGTGGTTTTCACGGGACCCACGGCCCAAGGCTTCACCATCGCGCGCGGGGCGATCAATCCGGGTTTCTGGTACGGACCGGTCCCCGCGGACGGCCGCCCGGCCGAGTCAGGCCTCTTTTGCCTGGTGAGTTTCTTCGGGCGCTCGGACGCCTCGACCCATGCCGGTCCGATTTATCTGAGCCTGTACTGGAGCGAGGCCGCTCGGGCCTGGGCGCCGCATCGGTTGATTTCGGACGAAGTGCTGAACCTCGACACCCTGTTTTAAACCTGGACACCGCCGATGGACGCCGATGAACGCGGATAAGAAGATAAAGCCTGTCAGGCTTAGGAATGACGGCAGCCAATTCACCCCGCGGGTGGAAGCCACTTGCGCCGCACACCTCTTTCCCATCGGTGTCATTCGGCGTCGATCTGCGGTTCAACTGGGGAATTGAATATGTGGCGTCGTTTGCCTCGCTGTCTCCCGGCCTTGATCGGCTTGCTCTTCCTCTATTCGAGCCTGGCCAAGATGGGGCATCCCGGCCAGGCGACGATGGCCCTGGAATCGCTCGAAATCCCGTATGCGCTGGCGAAGTGGACGATCGCCGGCGTCACCGCCCTCGAACTCTATCTGGGCGTCCTGCTCCTGTTGCGCTGGGACCTCAAGTTCGCGCTGGGCGTGACCACGGGCCTGATGCTGATCTTCACCGTTTTCCTCTGGTATCTCTCCACGTTGGCGCACCCGCCGGCCTGCGGTTGCCTGGGCTTGACGGGCCTCTTCGAGAACAGCCGGGCCGAGGCCCTGCTGGGCGTGGCCCGAAATTGCCTCATCCTGTGGGCGCTTAAGTGGGCGTACGACGCGTACTATCCCAAGGCGCCGCCCGCCCCGCAGCCCCGTCCAGGCGATGAGGGCCGGGGCCTCCCGGCGTGGGCACCGCAGCGGCGCGGCTTTACTCTCATCGAGCTGCTGGTGGTCATCGCCATCATCGGCATTCTGGCGGCGCTGCTTTTGCCGGCGCTCTCGCGGGCGAAGGAAAGGGCGCACGCCGCGGTATGCCTCGGCAATCTGCGGCAGACGACACTGAGCTATCGTCTCGCGCTGGATGAAGACTCCGGCG
>JAKCAB010000084.1 GCA_021839785.1 bacterium
GACTGACTTCCGCGGCGGGACGGTGCAAGGATACCGGCCATGAAACTCACCGCGCATCCGTTCCTCCGCGCCGCATTTGCCCTGCTCGCGCTTTTGCCGACCACCGCCGGCTTGCTCGCCGACCGGCTGGAATCCGGCTTTCTCAAACCGCCGGCCGAGGCTCGGCCTTGGGTGTATTGGTTCTGGCTCAACGGCAACATCACGAGCAACGGCATCACCGCCGACCTTGAAGCCATGAAACGCGTCGGCATCGGCGGCGTGCTGATCATGGAAGTCGATCAAGGCGCGCCGGTCGGCCCGGTCGATTTCATGAGCGCGCGCTGGCGCGGACTTTTCCAACACGTCCACCACGAGGCGCGCCGGCTCGGGTTGGAGGTGAACATGAACAACGACGCCGGCTGGAACGGCAGCGGCGGTCCGTGGATCAAGCCGGAGCAGTCCATGCAAGAAGTCGTCTGGAGCGAAACGAACGTCACCGGCCCGCTGCACTTTCAAGGCACCTTGGCCCAACCGCCCACCGTTGCCGGCTTCTACCGCGACATCGCGGTGCAAGCGTTTCCGGCCGTCAGCGGCGAGCGAATTCCCAACATTGCGTCGAAAGCCGCGTTCCAGCGGCGCGATCAATTCAAGCCGGGCGTGACCAACGCCGCCTTGCCCAAGGTCGTTGAACCCAGAGATCTCACCAACCTCACCGCCCACCTGAGCCCGGACGGCCGGCTCACCTGGGACGTGCCGGCGGGCGAGTGGACGATCATCCGCTTTGGCCACACCAGCACCGGCGTGGAGAACGCCCCCGCGCCAGCCAGCGGCCGCGGCCTCGAGTGCGACAAGCTGAGTCGCGAAGGCATCGAGGCGAACTTCGCCGGCATGATGGCCAAGCTGGCGGCGGACAATGGCCTGGAGACGGAGGTCGCAAAGGCCGGCCTGGTGGCGACGCACATCGACAGTTGGGAGAACGGTTCGCAGAACTGGACCGCGCGGATGCCGGACGAATTCCGCCACCGCCGCGGTTACGACCTGCTTCCGTTCCTGCCGGTGATGACCGGTCGCGTCGTGGGCAGCGCCGAGATCAGCGAGCGGTTCCTCTGGGATTTGCGGCAGACCGTGTCCGAATTGGTGATCGAGAATTACGCCGGGCGGATGCGCGAACTGGCGCACGCGCACGGGATGCGGTTCACTGTCGAGGCCTACGGCGGGCCGTGCGACTCGATTCCGTACGCCGGCGAGTCCGACGAACCGATGGGCGAGTATTGGACGCCGAGCGGCGCCATCGAGACCTGCCGGGCGATGGCGTCGGCCGGACACGTTTATGGCAAACGCATCATTGGCGCGGAAGCGTGCACTTCCGGCGACCGCGAGCGCTGGCTGGAACACCCGGCCTTGCTGAAACCGCACGTGGACCAGGCGTTTTGCGAAGGCATCAACCGCATGGTCTTTCACCGGTACGCGCTGCAACCGTGGACGCCGGAGCGCGACCCCGGAATGACGATGGGACCTTGGGGCCAGCATTACGAGCGCACGCAGACGTGGTGGGAATGGACGCCCGCCTGGCACACCTATCTCGCCCGCTGTCAATATCTGCTGCGCCAAGGCCTGTTCGCCGCGGACATTTGCTACGTGCAGCCGGAAGCGCCGCCGCAAGGGCCAGGCGATCATAAACACGGCGGCTATGGCTGGGACGAATGCACGGCAGATGCCGTGGTGAAGCTAATGACCGTGAAGGACGGTCGCCTCGTGTTGCCCGACGGCATGAGCTACCGCGTGCTGGCCTTGCCGTGGTCGCAGACCATGACGCCGCGGCTGCTGCACAAGGTCCGCGAACTCGTGACGGCCGGCGCCACCGCGCTCGGCCCGCGCCCGGCCGCCTCGCCCAGCCTGAGCGGGTATCCGCAATGCGACGACGAGGTGAAGCGCCTGGCCGCGGAACTGTGGGGCGACACCGACGGCAAACGCGTGACCGAACACCGCGTCGGCAAGGGCCGAATCGTGTGGAGCGACTCGCCCGAAAAGGTGCTCCAGGCCGCGAACGTGCCGGCCGACTTCGAGAGCGGCCAACCCCTCCGCTTCATTCACCGCCGCACGCCGGACGCTGACCTTTACTTCGTTGCCAATCCACGGCCCGCGGCATTCGCCACGACTTGCGCCTTCCGCGTCACCGGCAAAGTGCCGGAGTTTTGGTGGCCCGAAACTGGCCGCATCGAAACCGCCGCCGTCTGGGAAGCGAGCAGTGGCGTTACGCGCGTCTCGGTGCCGTTCGGTCCAAACGGCTCGGTGTTTGTCGTCTTTCGCAAACCGGCGGCGGGCGCGGATCCCGTGGTGGTTCTGAGGCGCGATGGCAAATCCGTCCTTTCCGCCGCGTCGGAACCGCGCGTGAAGATCACGGTCAAGCAAGCCCGGTACGGCGTGTTGACCGACCCGCAACGCGCGCGCGACGTGACGGCGAAGGTGCAGGACCGGGTGGATGGCGGCGAAACCAGCTTTGAAGTTGCGACGCTCGCGGCCGGTGACGATCCCGCGCCGAACGTCGTGAAGACGCTGGTCGTGGATTACACGATCGATGGCCGTGCTTTCAGCGTGACCGCCCGCGACCCGGAAACGATCCACATCAGCCACGACGCCGCGAAGGTGACGGTCGAAAAGGCGCGGTACGGCGTGCTCGACGATCCGAAGCGCACGCGCGACTTGCGAACGAAACTCCAAAGTTGGTTCGACGCCGGCGTCACCCGCTTCAAAGTGGCCGACCTGGCCAAAGGCGACGATCCCGCTTTCCTGGTCGTGAAGACCCTCGACCTGGAAATCACACGCAACGGCCAGCGCGAGACCCTGACCGGGCAGGACCCGGACACGATTGATTTGGTGCAAGCCGCGGTCCCGGCGCAGCCGCTGGCCAGGCTCCGCGGTCAGCCGGGAGGACACGTTGTTCTCGAAGCCAGCACGCCCGGCGATTACGCGTGGCAAACCGCCGCGGGCAAGACCGGACATTTGACCGTGGCCGCTGCCGCTCCGCCCATCGAAGTCGCCGGCCCGTGGCAGGTGAGTTTTCAGCCGCAACGCGGCGCGCCGGCCGCCGTTACCTTGGACAAGCTGATTTCCTGGAGCGCCCACCCGGACGCGGGCGTGAAGTACTTTTCCGGCGAGGCCACCTACCGGGCGACGTTCGTCCTGGACTCTAAGGCGGCCACT
>JAKCAB010000020.1 GCA_021839785.1 bacterium
GGGATGGTGCTGTTTTCCGCCCAAAGCGTGCGGTTTTGATCGGCGTCGAGCGCGACTTCCAAGCGACAGTTTTGAACGTATTGGTCCACGATGCGGACCGACACAGCGCCCGGTTCGTTCGCCACGGCGAGTTCCAGTTTTCGCAGCGCGGAAACCGATTCCACAATCTGCCGGCTGGCGCCGAAATGGTGGAACTCCGGCTGCGGCAACCGCACCACCGCGGACGTGAGCGCGCCGATCTCGGCATCCGGCACCGCCGGCGCGCGGCCCAGCGAGAGGCCAAACTGGTCGTACAACTCGTACCGCCTGGCCAGGCCGCCCGCGAACTCGCCGCAGGCGGCATTCCAGGCGCAACGCCGGAGCAACACGTCCACCGCCCGCGCGCTCAGCACCCACAGACCGGTGTCCACCAGAAAGTCGTAGTCGGCGACGAGTTCGTGGATGCGGGCCGGTGACGGCTTTTGAAGAAAGAACGCGAGTTCTGAAAGCTCGGCCTTGGGCACGAAGAAGACGCCGTGCCGCGCCGCTTGTTCCGGCGAAACGGACATGCCGAAGCCGAGCACGTCCACGTCCGGCAACGGCGGGAGGTTTTCGCCGAAGCGCAGCAGCGTGTCGCCGCTGGCGATCAGGACCGCGGCCCGCTCCGACGCGTGGCGGAACACGCGCTCGCAGAACGGGAGTTGCAGGTCGAGCAAGGTCTGCGGGATTTGCGGTCCGCCGGTATCGGCGAACGGCGGCACCGGCAGCAACGGCTTGCCCACCGCCGCGTAAGCCGGCAAGCGACGGCTCTCGCCGGCGCCATGCACGATCAGTTTGCGACTGCCGTTCAGCCAATCGTCGAAACTCTTTCCGCCGCCGGTCGCCCGCCAGGCTTCCACCAGCAGATGCGCGGTGCCGCCGCCGGAGCCGAGCTTCTGACCCGGCGGATCGCCCGCCGCGAACCAGTGCGGGCGCGGGCGCTGTTCCAATTCTTCGAACAGCGCCGCCATCGCGGGCGGCAGCGAAACCAGGCGTTGGGTGGCGGACGGCGACCGTTGCATAGACGCGGGCAATTCTTCGAGAACCGCCCGGGCGTGTCGAGCCGGGGCAATTTCCTGGCGGAAATCGCCGGTGGCTCGCGCCCGATCTGCCGGGCCTCTCGGCGGACGTCGCTGACGCCGCGCCGGCTCAGGCTTTCAACACCCACGTGGGCAGCGCGCCCTTGCCCTTGATTTCGACCATCCCGCGCGCTTCAAACGGGTAGCGGTCGCGGAGTTTCTCGTACACGCCACGCGTGACCTGGATGGCATCCGGCACGCCGTAGGATTCCATCCGGCTGGCGAGGTTCACGGTGTCGCCCCACAGATCGTAGATGAACTTGTTGCGGCCGATGACCCCGGCAACGACAGGACCGGTGTTGATGCCGATGCGCAACCGCACGGGCACGCCGCGGTCCCGGCTGAACTCGCGGGCGATTTGCTGCAACCGCAAGGCCATGCTCAGCATTCGTTCCGTGTGGTCCGCGCAGGCCGCCGGCAGGCCGCACACCGCCATGTAGGCATCGCCGATCGTTTTGATCTTTTCGATGCCCAGTTCCTGCGCCGCCAAATCGAAGCGCGTGAACAGATCGTTCAACAACTCGACCAGGGCGGAGGCCGGAATGGAGCCCGCCAGTTCCGTGAACGCCACAATATCCGCGAACAGTACCGTCACTTCGTCGAACCGCTCCGCGATGCGCTGGTCACCGGCCTTGAGACGTTCGGCGATGGGCGCGGGAAGAATGTTGAGCAACAAACGCTCATTCTCGCGGCGCAAGCGGTCGATGGTGAGGTGCGTGTTCACGCGGGCCAGCAGTTCATGCGCGTTGAAGGGTTTGCCGACGTAATCCACGGCGCCCAACTCGAACCCCTTCACGATGTCCGCCGTCTCGGTCTTCGCGGTCAGGAAGATCACTGGAATGGCGCGCCATTGCTCGGAAGCCTTGAGCCGGCGGCACGTCTCGAAGCCGTCCATCTCGGGCATCATCACGTCGAGCAGGATGAGATCCGGCTGCACGCGGCCCAGCACGTCGAGGGCCTGCCGGCCGTTGGTGGCGACACTGATCTGGTAGCCGTGCTCCTTGAGCGTGGCGCTGAGGGCCTGAATGTTGGCCGGCGTGTCCTCGACGATGAGGATGCGGCCGTTCGCCGTGGGGACGGTGGTGCTCATGATGCGGGAAGGATTCCTTTCGCTTTGGCGGCGGGTTCAAGCAGTGTCAGCGCGTCGGCGAAGGCGAAGCCGCTGATTGCCTGCTCAAACGCGGTGAATGACTCCGCCGGCAGCAGCGCCTGGAAGACCGGCCGGTGCGTTTCGAGGCAATCGCCCGCGGCGGGATCGAAGTTGTTCAAGTGCGCGAGCATCTCTCCCACGACCTTCGTTGGCATGTCGCGATCCAGGGGCGTCGCCGTGGCGGCGGTGGGCGCGGTTTCCGGCTGCGGCAAGGCGGCACGAAGCCGGGCCGCGAAGTCGTCGAGCGTCGCGCGGAACTCGTCCAACACCGGCGCGAGTGCGGCGGACGACGTCTTTGCCGCGAGGGCCTTCTCCAGGCGGGCGGCAATTTGTTGGACACCGCGCGCGCCGAGGTTGCCCGCCACGCCTTTGACGGTGTGCGCCAACCGCTCGGCCAGCGGCGCATCGTTGCGCGCGAGGGCTTCGGCGATTTGGGCGGGCGCCGTCCCTTGCTGGTTGGCGAACTGCCGGAGCAGTTTCAGGTAAAGCTTGCGGTTGCCGGCGACGCGGGAGAGGCCGTCTTTCGTATCGAGGCCGGAGATAGACGGAAGGTCGTCACTCGGCGGACGTTCCCCCTCACCCGCCCTTCGGGCACCCTCTCCCCCACTGGGGGAGAGGGAGTCGCGCATGGGCGCCGCCTCGGGCTGTAGCAGACGTGAGTCGGCGCTAGCTTCCGTTGGTGGAGATTGGCGCGGACTGACGTCCGCGGCTACGGGGGGCGTGCAGAATCTTCCCACCGTCTCGAACAGGTTGCCGGGGTCGATCGGTTTGGCGATGTGGTCATTCATCCCGGCGGCGAGACAGCGCTGGCGTTCTTCGATCGTGGCATGGGCCGTCATCGCAATGATGGGCAGCGAGGCAAATCGCGGATCGGCGCGCAGTCTGGCCGTGGCCTGGTAGCCGTCCATTTCCGGCATTTGCAGGTCCA
>JAKCAB010000001.1 GCA_021839785.1 bacterium
TGAAACTTCGGAGCAACCGGCACCGCGGTCGCAGGGGGACCACTGATAGCGGTGGGTGGTGCCACGGGTGGGGCCGGTTCTGCCGGCGTGGGCGTGCGGGTCGAATGGGACGGCGCGGCGATGCGTTGTCCGAACCGTCCCGAACTCGATCGCTGGGTGAAACGCGCATACCGCCCCGGCTGGGGAATCTGAGCGAGGCGTCCGATCCCGGCCTTGTTCCTCGACTGCCGCTAGCTGGTGCAAATGCAGCTTTCCCGGCGCTGAAATTGGATTGTCGGCCCCAGTCGCTTGCGGCACGCTCCCCGGTTCTATGCAGCAGATCAACGTGGGGATGATTGGCGGGGGCACCGTCGGCAGCGGTGTCTTCCACCATTGGCAGCGCAATGGCCAACTCATGGCCTCGCGTCTGGGTGTGGGGCTCCGCCTCACTCAGGTGGCCGTCAAGGCGCTGGACGAGCCGCGGCCGTACGAGATTCCGCGGGCGCTCCTGACCACCGATTGGCAAAGCATGGTCAACGATCCGGGCGTTCAGGTGGTCGTGGAATTGGTCGGCGGCACGGGCATCGCGAAGACAATGATCCTCGCGGCCCTCCGCCGCGGCAAACCGGTGGTCACCGCCAACAAGGCTTTGCTTTCCGCGCACGGCGAGGAGTTGTTCGCCGCCGCGCGCGAGCACGGCACCAATTTGTATTACGAGGCCAGCGTGGCGGGCGGCATTCCGATCATCAAGGCGATGCGCGAGGCGTTCGTCGGCAACCGGTTCACGCACCTCTACGGCATCGTCAACGGCACCTGCAATTACATCCTCACGCGCATGAAACAGGAAGGCGCCGAGTTCGCGGACGTGCTCGCCGACGCGCAAAAGCATGGCTATGCCGAGACGCCGCCGGACCTGGACATCGACGGCTTCGACGCCAAGCACAAGACCGGCATCCTCGCCTCGCTGGCGCACGGCTTTTGGGTGAACGCGGACGCTATTTACGTCGAAGGCATCCGGCACATCAGCAAGCTCGACATGCAATTCGCCGGGCAGCTCGGCTACACGATCAAGCTGCTCGGCATCGTCAAGAAGCTCGATCGGGCGAAGGCGCGTGCCCGCGACGGCGCGCGCGTCCAGGTTTCCGTCTATCCCGCGCTGATCCCAAACGCGCACGTGCTCGCCAGCGTCAACGGCGTGTTCAATGCGGTCTTTGTGCGCGGCGACGTGGTGGGCGACACCCTTTTCTACGGGCGCGGCGCGGGCAAGGACGCCACCGCCAGCGCAGTCCTGAGCGACCTGGCCGACGCCGCGCTCGACCTGGCACACGGCAGCCACAGCCGCGTGCCACCGTTCGTGTCCCACGAACGTGCCGGGGTGGTGGCGCCGATTGGCGAAGTATCTTCGCGGTACTACGTGCGGCTCAGTGTGCTGGACCGGCCGGGGGTGATGGCCAAGATCACGGCGATCCTGGGTGCGGCGCGGATTGGCATCTCGTCGCTGATTCAGCCCGAGGGCCACGAAGGCGAAAGCGTGCCGCTGATCCTGATGATCCATGACGCCCCGAACGCGGCGATGGCCCAGGCGCTGGCGAAAATCGCCAGGCTGCCGGTTGTGAAGGCTCCTCCCGTGATGATCCGGGTGGAAAGCTTCGAGTGAGGAGCGCGCGAAGGTCGCGAAGGCGGCGAAGACAAAAAGCTAAAGGCCCCGCTCTCTTCGTGGCCACGCGCGACGCACCAAAGTGCAATTAACCGAAGAACAAGTTGGCAGGGCAATGTTGGACGCCGCGTTCAAGGTACACACGACGCTTGGTCCTGGCTTGCTGGAGTCGGTTTACGAAGCGGCGATGGCGGTCGAACTCCGGAAGCAAGGATTACGTGTCGAGCGGCAAGTGCCGATACCCGTCATTTATGAAGGCGAGCGGCTCGAAGTTGGCTTTCGCGCCGATTTGATTGTGGAAGGCAAGGTGCTTGTGGAACTGAAATCGGTCGAAGCCGTCACCCCGCTGTTCCAGAAAATCACAACGAACTACCTCAAACTGACCGCTCTCAAGCTTGGGTTTCTGATCAATTTCAACGAGCTCCACTTGAAGGACGGCATCACCCGGGTAGTAAACCGTCTCGAAGGCAAACCTTTCTTCGCTGCTTCGCCGCCCTCGCGTCCTTCGCGCGACCCCGCAACGCTCTGACCTGTCCATGCCCCTTCTTTTCCACAGCACCAACGGCCAATCGCCCGCCGTCAACCTGCGCGACGCGCTCCTGATCGGCCTGGCGCCGGACCGCGGCCTTTACCTGCCCCGCGGGTTTCCGCAGTTCACGCACCACGACCTCGCCGGCTTCGCCAAGCTCCCGTATCACTCCATCGCCTTCGAGGTCCTGCGGCGCTTCATGGAAGGCGTCATTGATGACGAGGCGCTGGAGGAACTCTGCCGCGACGCCTACGACTTTCCCGTGCCGTTGGAGCCGGTCCGCGGGCTCGACCGCGTCTGCGTGATGCGATTGGATCGCGGCCCCACCGCGTCGTTTAAGGATTTCGCCGCGCGGATGATGGCGCGGTTGCTCGGGCGGTTCGTCCGTGAAAATGGCCAGTCCCTGACCATCCTCACCGCCACCAGCGGCGACACCGGCTCGGCGGTGGCCAGCGCCTTTCACGGCGTCGAAGGCATCCGGGTGATCGTGCTGTTTCCGCTCGCCGAAGTGAGCGACCGCCAGCGCAAGCAGATGACCACGCTGCGCGAGAACATCCGCACCATCGCCATCGACGGCAAATTCGACGACTGCCAGGCGCTGGTAAAACGCGCCTTTGCCGATCCGGCGCTGAAGCACATTCCGCTTTCCTCCGCCAATTCGATCAACATCGGCCGGCTGTTGCCGCAGAGCGTCTATTATTGCTATGCCGCAGCGCGCCTCGCCCAGCCCGGCGAGCCGATCGTCTTCGCCGTGCCCAGCGGGAACTTCGGCGACCTGATGGGCGCGGTCTTCGCCGGCCAGATGGGCCTGCCGCTCAAACGCCTCGTCGTGCCCGTCAACGGCAACGACGAATTCCCGCGGTTCCTCGCCACCGGCCGTTACGAAAAGATCGAGCCGTCGCGCGCCTGTCTTTCCAACGCGATGAATGTGGGCCATCCCAGCAACCTCGCGCGGCTCGTCGCGGTGTACGGCGGCCACCTGGACGAGACGGGCGCCATCCATCGCGCT
>JAKCAB010000554.1 GCA_021839785.1 bacterium
GCATCGGGACGTGAGCACGACGATGATTTACACCCACGTGCTGCGGCCGGGCGGCCTGGGCGTGCGCAGTCCGCTGGATGCGTAGGCCGGGAACAGGGAAGGGGATCGGATTTCGGGTCTCGGTCGGGCCTTACCAAAGTTTGAGGCCCGCGTGGCCGCCCCACAAGAGGCAATGCCGGAGGGTTACTCCAGCCGCTTGAGCCGCACGTCGCGGAAGGCGACCGGGTCGTTGTGGCCGGCGAACCCGAAATGGCCGCGCTTGCGGTCCTTGCCCGGATGGGCGCTGTTGGCCATGAATTCCTTCACCGTCGCCACGTCGCCGTCCAGGATGGGCACGCCGTTCAGCTCGACCTTGATTCGGGAGCCTTTGACGGTGACTTCCTCGAAGTTCCACTCGCCGATGGGCCGTTGGTAGCCGCGCTGGGCAGCGATCATGCCATAAACCGAGCCGTGCGCCTGGCGCGCGTCGATCTGGTCGCCGGTGGCCTGTTCATAGTTGTCGTCGAGCACCTGGACTTCGGTCATGCCCGCATAGGCAGCGTCGCCCTGGCCCGGGTAGCGGATGGCGAGGCCGTTGTTGCCACCTTTGGGCAATTTGAATTCGAGGCGGACGGCGAAGTCGCTGTATTCGTCCTGGGTGTAAATGGTGCCGCCTTTGCCCGGCTGGCAGAGGATGGCGCCGTCCTGGACCTGGTAATTGTCCACAGGGCCGGCCCAGCCGGTGAAATCGCGGCCGTTAAAGATGGGTTGGAAGCCGGCGTTGCCGTGGGACTCCAGAATCTTGTTCGCTTCCGCGCCGCCGATCGGGCGGAGGAAGAGGTTCCGCCAGCGGATTTCGCCGCCGTGGGTCTGGAGCTGGATGGGGCCGAGCTTCGGCACCGCGGTCTGGCGGTCGTAGTAGTTCTCCATGATGGCGTGGTCCACGACGAGTTTGCCGTTCAGCCACACGCTGACGCGCGAGCCGACCATGACGATGCGGAACTGGTTCCACTGGCCGAACGGCTTGTCGGCCAGCACGAGCGGGTCCTTGCCGGGCGCGCCCGGGCTGTTGTTCCACAGCCCACCGGAGCCTTTGTCCGCGCCGAGGCTGAACTTGGCTTTTTCCGTGGAGTCCCAGATTTGCACCTGCGGCACGCCACGGAGGTAAATGCCCGAGTCGGCCAGCGGCACGGTCTTGTACTCGACGAGCAGTTCGAAATCGCCGTAGTCCTTCTCGGTGGTGGCGTAGGCGCCGAAGCCGTCGTTCACGAGTTCGCCGTTTTCGACGTACCAGTGCGGCTTGCCGGTCTTGGCGTTGACCTGCGTCATCGTGTCGGTCCACTTTTTGATCTGGGCGGCGCGGTCGGCATCGGACATGGCGAGCAGCTTGCGGTGGTCGAAGGTGTCGCCGCCGCGCCAGCCGATGAGGTCCTTGCCATCGAAAAGGGCAATGAAGCCGGGCGGGGGCTGATTCAGATCGGCCGCGGTGGCGGTGGGGGCAAGGGCGAGGCAGGCGCCCGCCGCGAGGCTGCAGGTGAGGAAGGTGCGGCGCGTGAGGCCGGAACGTTTACGTGATTTCATGGGCGCGTAAATAACCCCGCCGCCGGGTCCGGTCAACCGGGGAACACAGTGGGCGCGCGCGCGAAACGATCTCCGGTTGAAGCTGCGGCTCGACGGAGTGTTGCCCCACCGGGGAAATCGCTCCGGCAGTTCGATCTGGCGGAAAAAGCGGCCCGGGCCGGCCGTTAAAGGGTGATATCTTGCCGACTGCTTCGGCAGAGTGGGCCATCGCATGGTGGACCAACCGGTGATGCCCCTGGTGGAATTCGATTCCGGTGCGAGCGCCGAGGCGCTGGTTCAAGGGCTCGCTTCATCATCCCCATCAAACCGGGCGCGCGGATTATCAATTCACGGCCCCCAGGCATTCCGGGTTATGAAGGCTGCGTGAAAACCCGGCTCAAGTTCCTGATCGTCTGCCCCGCGGCGCGGCCCTTTCGCATGACCGTGCGCCGCCGCCGCCCGTCGCTCCGCATGCGGGTGTTCCGCTTCTCGATGCTCACGCCGCTGGCGGTGGCCGCCGCCGCGCCAGACTTCGTTGACTGCCGGATCATCGACGAAAGCGTGGAACCGGTGGACCTCGACAGCGACGCGGATGTCGTGGGCCTGTCGTTCATGACGTTCAACGCCCCGCGGGCCTACGAGTTGGCGCGCGCGTTCAAGCAGCGGGGCAAGACTGTGATCCTCGGCGGTTATCACCCCTCGCTGATGCCGGAGGAGGCCATCCGTCACGGCGACGCGGTCTGCATCGGTGACGCAGACGCCAATCTGCCGCCGATGATGGAGGATTTTCGCCGGGGTTCCCTGCGGCGCTTCTACCGCCAGACATGCGACCGCTTCGGCGGGCGGCGGGTGAACCGTGCGCTGCTGCGGGAACGGGAATATCTCACGCCGGCCGTCGTGCAGGCCACCCGCGGCTGCCGGTTCGGCTGCGAATTCTGTTCCATCGCTGCGTTCTCGCGGCGGCACTTCCAGACCCGGCCGGTCGCCGAAGTTTTAGAAGAGATTCGGGCCCTGCCCGGCCGATGCTTTCTGTTTATGGACGACAACTTGGTGGCCGATCCGGAGTACGCCCGAGAGCTTTTCGAAGGACTCGTACCGATGCAGCGGCGGTGGTTTGCCCAGGTGGGCGTGCACGTCACACGCGACGCAGTGTTCCTCGACCTCATGCGTCGGAGTGGTTGCCGCGGCGTGTTTGTGGGCTTCGAGAGCCTCTCCCAGGCGAGTCTCGATGGCGCCGCGAAATCGTTCAACCGCGCCGAGGTTTATGCCGAAGCCATCCGCCGGTTCCACGACCGGGGGATCGCGGTCATGGGGGCGATCGTGCTGGGCTTTGACCAGGACTCGCTGCAGACCCTGGAGCGTACCGCGCAATTCCTACGAGAGGCGGGACTGGACGCGCTGCAGTTGACCTTGCTGACCCCCCTGCCGGGTACGCCCCTGTTTGCCCGGCTGTCTGCGGAGGGCCGAATCTTCGATTGCGACTGGGAGCATTACGACCTGGGGCACCTTGTCTTTCGTCCGGCGCGCCTGTTGGCGGGGCAGCTCACAGCGACCCACGCCGGGCTGCTGCGGGATTTCTACTCCTGGCCGGCGATCCTGCGACGTCTCCGGTGCCAATGGCGGTATCT
>JAKCAB010000265.1 GCA_021839785.1 bacterium
CGGTTTCGCGCGGTTCCTGCGGCTGGGACAGCCGCGCGCCGGACGGCTGGCCGACCCGGTCAGCGGCGGCGGTGGCCCCCTCATCCCGTCCTTCTCCCCCGGTGGGGGAGAAGGTGCCCGCAGGGCGGTCGAGGGGGAATTCACTGGAGTTGGCGGCATCCGTTTCACGCCGCACCTCCTGTGGCTTTTCCCAAAGCAGGCGCAGCGCGAGTTGTTCGAGATCGTGAAAGTCCAGCGCCGCGAGGTCGCGCTTCGCGGCGGCGAATGCCTCGCTAAATTCCCGCGCGAGTTCGAGCAAGGCGACCAGGTGCGGGCGAACCCAGTCCCAGTCTTCCGTCAGCGGGTCCGTGGCGCCGACGGCCGCCACGGAGCGGAGAAACGCCGCTTCCTGAAACAGCTTTTCCAACGGCGTGCGCCAGGCCGTCTTTTTGCGGTTGGGCCAATCGCCATCGAGGTTCAGCAAATCGGTCAGCGCGCTCGCCAGCCTGGCGCGGTCGGGATTCCCGGGCAGGCGCTCCAGCACGGCGCGGCATTCGGCGGCGCGGAGGTTGGCGGCCGGCGCCTCGCCCAGCGCTTCGAGCCAGAAGCGCCGCCACTCCCCCGCGGCGCCGTGCAGCCACGCCAGCCAATGCGCCGGTGTGGTTTGCTGGTGCACCGCAAGCTGGCCGGCCAGCCAGCCGTCGGCGTCGCGCAACGTTTGGGCGTAGGCGTGGACGCGGAGGACCAAAGCCCGCACGCGCGCGTCGCGACCGCCGCCGTGAACCATGACCAGTTCCTGCATGGCGCGATCGGTCGGGGAATCGCCGGCGTAATGGCGGCGCAGTAATTCGTCCAGCGTCCGGGCGGCGAGGATGGCGGCCTGCGCTTCCGACAAGACCGTGAGCTGCGGATCCAGGCCGAGTTCGTGGAAGTGCTCGCGGATCAGTTGCAGGCAGAAACTGTGCAGGGTGCAGATGCGCGCGGTGTCCACCAGGGCGACCTGCTCCGCCAGCCGGAGATTGGCCGGTTCGCGCGCGGCGGCCTCCTCCAGACGACGGCGCACGCGCTGGCGCATTTCTGCCGCCGCCGCCTCGGTGAAGGTCACCATCAACACCTCGTCCAGCGAGGCGGGGTTGGCGGGGTCCAGGAGGTGGTGCAGGCAGCGCTCGACCAGCGTGCGGGTCTTGCCGGTGCCGGCGCCGGCCATCACCAGCACATTGCCGCGCGCGGTGACAGCGGCGCGTTGAATCGCGGTCAGCCCAGGCACGAACAGGCGCCTCGAAAAGCGGCTCTCCCGCGAGAACTGAAGGGCATGTCCGTTAGCGAACCTTGGAAGTGGTGTGTTGCCAGAGCCAGACCACGTCCTTGTTATTGGGCTGACTGGCGGTGGTGGTGATGCCCTTGTAAGTCACAGGCGGGGCCGTGCGCGGGTCGAGCCACTTGTGAATCTCCGAGTGACCATCGGCGAACGAGAGGCCGCAGGCGTTATTGTGTGCGCTGGACGGCGTGTCCGGCAGTTGCGTCTGCGCTTGGTTGGGGTAGCCGTGCATGTTGATGCAGAAGAAACCATCGTTGATGCTGTCGGGATGTTCGTCGATCAGCACCCAGGTCATCGAAGGGCCGGGATCCACAATGTCGCTGAAACGGAAATAGGCGCGGAAAGTCTGGTCGCCGAACCAGGTATAGTTCCAATCGCCCTGGTTCATCCGCATCCAGGAGTTCATCGACAGACTGCGAACGCGCGACACGACCTGGCCTTTGTACGGCCCGCTTGTTGGTCGGGTGGTGCTTTTGTCGGCCGGGCATTTGTAAATGCCAAGCGAATTGCCTGTGTACGACCAGATCGCTCCTTTCATGATGGTGTTGGTGGCGTCCCAGTTCGCGGAATTCCCGCCGCTGAAATCCAGGATGCCGTGCATCCAGGCTTGGGAATACAGCTTGTTGGCGGGATCGTCCGGGACGTAGGCAAACGGAAGCTCGTCGCGGTTGTCCCCCAAGTACAAGTTCCAAGCGAGCATGAGCTGCTTGGTGTTGTTCATGCAGGTGATGCCGGTGGCCTTGGCCTTGGCCTTGGCCAGCGCCGGCAGGAGCATGCCCGCCAGGATGGCGATGATGGCAATGACGACGAGGAGTTCGATGAGGGTGAAACCGCGGGGGCCATCGCTGCCCGTCCGCGGGGTCTGTGCCGAGAAACGCTGGGTTCTGGTTCTCATGTTCAATGGCAGCCGGCCGGTTCAAAGCCGACTGCGGCGAACCTAATCCCGACGCCGACGGTCAACAAGCGCTTAATGCGTGGGCGAACCGGAGTCACGCAAGTGCCGGAGCTTGCGCCTGGTGCTCAACCGATTCGCCGTCTTTGCCATATCCGCGTTGATTTGGGGTTCGTCGGCGGTTTCGAGGTTGAACCGGCCGGGCCGTCCGGCAAAATCCGGCCCGTCCCGCGGCGGGCTGCTGGCCGCCCCCGCGCACAAGCCATGAACGCCGCGCATTTGCACCTGGTCCTCACGCACGCCCCGACTTTCGCCATTCTGTTCGGCGTCGTGCTCTGGCTGGCGGGCCTGATCCTGCGCAGCCCGGATTTCCGCCGGGCCGCGCTGCTGCTCTTCGCGCTGGCCGGCGCGCTCTCGGCCGCCGCGTACTTCACTGGTGGGCCGGCGGCCCAGTCCTTGAGGACGATGCCGGGCATGAACCGCGATCTGTTGGACCAACACCAGGAGGTGGCGGTGCTGGCGTTTGTAATGACGGCCACGCTGGGCCTGGCGGCGCTGGCGGGGTTGATCGCGTTCCGGCCGCCGAAGCCGACGCCGCGCTGGTTCGCGGTGCTGGCGCTGGTGCTGGTGTTAGTGGCGGGCGGCTTGATGACCTGGACCTCGTACCTGGGCGGAAAGGCACGCCACAGCGAAATTCAGCCGACGACCCGCTGAGCCGCCGTGCCACAAATACACCGGCCTCCCGCGGTTCAGACCAAGCGCGGGAACGGAACCGCAAGTTAACCCGAAAACCGAAGTTGAGTTGGGGAGCGCACGCGCCCCGCGGGCGGTTTTCGGCGCCCTCGCCGAAAACGGTTCCTGTCGGTAGCCGTGCGGCCACCGCCGGCACTGCATGTGCCCCGAGGCGCTGGACGCGAGGCGCGTCCCGCCACACCCGAGGGCGGGTGTGCTCCCCAACTTCGGTTTTCGGGTTTAAC
>JAKCAB010000260.1 GCA_021839785.1 bacterium
AGGCGCGGCGCGGGAGGGACGGATGGGAGGTGGTGTTCATTTTGTGGAGCTGTTCAGTGAGGTTGTGGTTTTCGTTTACGGCAGCCGGCGGCAGAAAGCGGCGTCGCACCCATCCGGAGTGTGGCAGCTTTCCCGGCGACCGGTGGGCGAATACCGGTGCACGCCTGGTCGTTGGAGCAGGCCGGATGGATTGTGTGCACAGGGCGATCTTCGTACCAGTCGAGGTTCGTGCGCAACTCAACACATCGGGCGTCAGACCGGACTCCAGCGCCCGCGCTTCGATCCGATTGTCAGGCCGGCTCCCGAGGAAGGATGAGCGCCCCGCCTTCCGTCGCCACAAACCGTGGCCGAAGCAGTGCGAGTGGCTGGCGGATTGCCGGCCGGCCCGGCTGTCGGTGGGCACTTGGCGGACGCTGATGTTTAGAAAACAGTTGAACCGCCGGTCGCAATCGCGCCGAATACGGTCCGCATGACGATGTTGAACGACACCCAGAAACAGCAGGTGAGCCAGTGGCTCCAGCAGGGCTTGCAGTTGGCCGAAATCCAGAAGCGCCTGAGCGAGGAATTCGACCTGCGCCTCACGTACATGGAGGTGAAGTTTCTCGTCAGCGACCTGAACTTGGTGCCGCAGGACCGGGAGCCGGCCCCGCAAGTGAATTTACCGGCCAAGGCGCCTGCCGGTCCCGCCCTGCCGGCGATTCCGTCCAGTTCGCCGCCGCCAGCGCCAGCCAAGCCCGTCCCCGGCAAAGTCAGTGTGACCGTGGACAACATCGCCCGGCCTGGCGCCATCGCCAGCGGCACTGCGACTTTCACCGACGGCAAGACGGCGGGCTGGTATCTCGACGAAGCAGGCCGGCTCGGTTTGGTCGCGCCCGAACAAGGCTATCGGCCGCCCGCCGCAGATGTCGCCGAGTTTCAGGCCGCGCTCGAACGCGAGCTGGCCAAGCTGGGGATTTAGCGGCGGCCGCGGGCAAATCTCCCGGCCAGGAGGCCGCCGCGTCACGCAGGTTTCACGAATCCGGCCTTGCCGAAATTCGTCAAGGGTTGGAATGCTGACCCGCGGAATCTGCTTATGAGCCTTCAAACACATCGTTCGACCCCGCCCGCGCGGCTGGCAACCGCGGCACTCGGCGTCCTGTTGGGCGCGGCGGTCGTCCAAGCGGCCGGTTACTCCTCCACCTCCGAACCGGTCGGGCGACGCACGCCGAACCGCACGGTGCTGCCGGTCAACCAGGTCGTTACCGCCGTTGGCAAACAGATCGACCTGGCCGGCTTGCGGCCGCAGGTTTTGGCGCTCTCGCCCGACGGCAAAATCCTGATCACTTCGGGCAAGACGAGCGAGTTGATCGTGCTCGATGCCGCCACGGGAGACTTGCGCCAGCGCGTCGTGTTGCCTTCGGAGCAGCAGAACGAGCCGCGGCCGACCGTCGTTTCGCCGAACATCCTCAAGCCCGACACCAAAGGCCAGGTCAGCTACACGGGCCTGGTGTTCTCACCTGATGGCCGCTGGGTGTACCTCAGCAACGTGAACGGCTCGATCAAGGTGTTCGCCGTGGATGGCAACGACCAGGTCCAGCCGTCGCACTCGATCGCCTTGCCGCCCGCCGCCGCGCCACGCCGCGAGGAAGAGATCCCCGCTGGACTGGCCCTTTCGGCGGATGGTTCGCGCCTTTACGTTTGCGGCAATCTCTCGAACCGCCTGTTCGAGATCGACACGCGCTCCGGCAAGGTGCTGCGCACCTTCGACGTGGGCGTGGCGCCGTACGGGGTGGTGCTGCTCGGCGAGAAGGCGTACGTGAGCAATTGGGGTGGCCGCCGACCGCAGCCGGGCGATCTCACCGGCCCCGCCGGCCGCGGCACTAAAGTAAAGGTCGATCCAGTCCGCAACATCGCCAGCGAAGGGTCGGTGACCGTGCTGAACCTGGATTCGAAATTGGAGAGCCGAAACCCGAAAGCCGAAATCCTCACCGGCCTGCACGCCAGCGCGCTCGCGCTTTCGCCGGACCGCCGCTACCTGGTGTGCGCCAACGCCGCGAGCGACAACCTCAGCGTCATCGACACCCGCACCGATACAGTGGTGGAAACGATCTGGGTCAAACAAAGCCCGGCGGACCTGTTCGGTGCCTCGCCCAACGCCCTGTGCTTCGCTCCCGGCGGCAAGACATTGTATGTGGCGAACGGCACGCAGAACGCCATCGCGGTGGTCCAATTCGCCCCGAAATCCAAGACCTCGAAACTGCAAGGGCTGATCCCGGTGGGCTGGTTTCCCGGCGCGATCCTGTTCGATGCCGCGCGCAAACAGCTTTGCGTGGCGAACATCAAGGGACACCCCGCCCATCCCAAACCGTACAACAAAACAGGCGCCGAAGGCTTCAACTCGCATCATTACTTCGGCTCGATTTCGCTGGTGCCGGTGCCCAAGAAGTCCGAGCTGCCCAAGCTGTCGGCGATCGTCTATGACGACTACCGCCGGGATCAGATCCAGTTGGCGTTCGAGAAGCCGCGCGCGGGCCAGCCACCGCGTCCGGTGCCCGAGCGCATCGGCGAGCCCAGCACGATCAAGCACGTTGTCTATATCATCAAAGAAAACCGGACCTACGACCAGGTGATGGGTGACGTCAAGGAAGGCAACGGCAACGTTTCGCTTTGCGTTTTCGGCGAGCACGTGACGCCGAACCAGCACCGGATGGTGCGTGATTTTGTGCTGCTCGATAACACCTATTGTTGCGGCATCCTCAGCGCCGATGGCCACCAGTGGAGCACCACGGCGTTCGCCACCGATTACATGGAGAAGTCGTTCGCCGGCTTCCCGCGCAGTTACCCGGACGGCATGGGCGAGGACGAGAACGACGCGCTGGCCTACGCGCCTTCCGGATTCATCTGGGACAACGCGGTCAAGCACGGTGTGTCGCTCTGGGACTTCGGCGAGTTCGCCATGCCGACGTGCGGCTGGACGGACCCGAAACGCAAAGGCGAGCCGGCCTGGAAAGACTACTACGACGAGTTCTTGCACGGCCGGGGCGCGGTGCGCATCTCCAGCGAACCCAGCGTCGAAGCCATGCGTCCCTTCACGCCCACCAACTACGTCGGCTGGGAAATGTCCGTGCCCGATGTCTGGCGCGCGCGCTACATCACCAACCAGATCGCGGCCTGGGAAAAGCA
>JAKCAB010000217.1 GCA_021839785.1 bacterium
CTACCCGCTGCCTGAGGCGCAACTCGACCGGTTCTTCTTCAAGCTGCTCGTGGGTTATCCAAATGCCGGCGAGCTGACCGAGGTGATCAACCGCACCACCGAGACAGCGACGGTCAGCCTGTCGCGTGTGCTGGCCCGCGACCGACTCCTCGAACTGCAGCGGTTGGTTCGCGAAGTGCCCGTGGCCTCGCACGTCAAGGATTACGCGGTCCGGCTCGTGCTGGCCACCCATCCGAAGACCGAAACCGCCGTGTCCATCGCCAGTCAATTCCTGCGTTACGGAAGCAGCCCGCGCGGCGCGCAGACGCTCATCCTCGCCGGCAAAGTGCGGGCGCTGGCCCAAGGCCGGTTCAACGTCAGCTTCGAGGACATCCAGGCGGTCGCCCAACCCGCATTGCGCCACCGCCTGATCCTCAATTTTGAGGCCGAGGCCGAGGGCGTCACGACCGACCAGATCGTCGCCCAAGTGCTCAAAGACGTGCCGAAGACGGTCGAAGCGGTGGCAGCTTGAGCAGACGAGAGCAGAGCGCAAGCATCGCAACCCCCGTTTCCATGAATACTGTGCTTGAAACTCCGCCGAAGACTTGGACCGAAACCGAACTTCAGGCTCTGTCCGAGGACGGCTATATCCACGAGGTGGTCAACGGAAATCTGGTGATGAGCCCCAAGAACAACTGGCAACATGGTGACATCTGTGTGCGCCTCATCGTTGCGATGGCCACCTACGTGCGCGAACGGCGGCTCGGAGCCGTTTTCGATTCCAGCACTGGCTTCTGGATGCATAACCGCAACTGCCGGGCGCCCGACGTCTCATTCGTGCGCAAGGACCGGTTGAAGAACCTCGATCGGTCATCACCGGCGTTTTTCCAGGGCGCACCCGATCTGGCAGTGGAGATACTTTCCCCCTCCATGACGCGCCGCGACATGGATGAGCGTCTCAATGATTTCTTCGCCAGCGGCACCCGGCTCGCCTGGGTGATCGATCCGGCGCGGGAATTGGCCGAGATTTGCCACTCGCCCACCGAGCGGCGGCTGCTCGGTTCCGGCGGTTCGATGGCCGCGGAGTATTTCCTGCCCGGTTTTCTGTTTCCGGTTAGCGACTTGTTCGAGGAGTGGAAATGGTAAGGCGCCTCTCCCTTGGCGACGGGCGAAGGTCTGTGCGGAGTTGAGTCATGTTGCCTGAAGATGCCAGCCACTCTTCTCAGTTCTGACCTCCTCCGCCGCCTCGAGCAACTCCAGTTGCTCGCGGCCCGGCGGGCCAAGAGTTCGCTCCGCGGCGAGCGCCGCAGCCGCGCCCGCGGCCAGTCGGTCGAGTTTGCGGATCACCGAAACTACGTCTTCGGCGACGACGTTCGCTACCTCGATTGGAACCTTTATGGCCGCCTCGACCGCCTGTTCCTCAAGCTTTACGAGGAGGAACGCGAATTGCCGGTCCGCATTCTCCTCGACGCCAGCGAGTCCATGACCTTCGGCGACCCGGTGAAGTTCGACTTCGCCCGGCAAGTCGCCGCCGCCATCGGCTACGTCGCGCTCTGCGGCTTCGATCGCGTGAGCGTGGTGCCGTTTCCGGACAACGCCGAGGAAAGCCCGCTGCGCAGCGCGCTCCGGTCCGTCCGGGGCCGGCGTTCGGCGCTGACGTTGTTCCAGAACCTCAGCCAACTCACCGCGAAAGGCCCGGCGGACCTCAACGCCGCCCTGCGCCGCGGGGCGATCGAAGCCCGCCAGGCCGGCCTGGCGATTGTGCTGAGCGATTTTCTCGACCCGGCCGGCTACGAGACTGGACTGGGCGCCTTGCTCGCGCGCGGCTTTCAGGTGGACGTGGTGCACATCCTCGCGCCCGACGAACTCGAACCCACCACGTATGGCGACTTGCGGCTGGTCGATTCCGAGACCGGCGGACAACAGGAGGTCACGTTCGGCCGCTACCGCCTTGCGGCTTACCGCAAAACGGTCCAGGACTTCTGCCAGCGGTTACGCGAGTTCTGCGCCGCGCGCGGCATGAACTACTTCCTCGCCAGCAGTGCGACTTCGTTGGAGGAACTTTTGCTCCGGCAACTCCGGCAGGCGGAGGTGTGGAAATGAGCGGAACTGCATTGAACCGCCGGCGTTTTCTCCAGGCCACCACCCTCGCCACCGGCAGCCTGGCCGTGGGCTGCGCGGCCACCCGCCGGGCCGAACCGGCGCCGGCTTTCACCGCGACGGACCTGGCGAAACTCCCGGCCGGCAACGCCCCAGCACCGGTCGCGTTGCCCCATTTTCCCAGCCGGCTGCACGCCTTCGTCTGGCGCAACTGGCAGCTCGTTCCGCCAGATCGCCTGGCGGCGGTGGTTGAGGCGACGCCCGCGGACATCGTCCGGCTCGGCGCGGCGATGGGCCTGGGCAAACCACCGCGGATCACCACCGACCAGCAGCGGCGCTCGTACATCACGGTGATCCGCTGCAATTGGCACCTGCTGCCTTACGAGCAGTTGTTGGCGCTGCTGGGCTGGACGCCCGATCAACTGGCCTTCACGCTGCGCGAAGACGACTTCCTGTTCATCAAGCTCGGCAGCCTCAAGCCGAAGTGCGAGCCGATCCGTTTCGTGGCTTCGGACGAGGCCACACGCCGGCGCGAAGCCGAGATCGCCCGTTGGGTGAAAACCGAGTTCCCTCGCGGGATCGACCAGTCGGCCGAGTCGCTGTTCAGTTTCGTTCGCGACCTGACCCAGCCGCCACCGGCTGCGCCACCCGTGGCCGCCTCCGACCAACTCCGCTTCTGCTACTCTTACTTTGCGCTTTACGGCGATCCGCTGCTCGAACCGGAGGCCGATCCGTATCCGGATGGCTACCTCGCCCGCCTGGCCGCGACCGGCGTCAACGGTGTCTGGCTCCAGGCCGTGCTGCACAAACTGGCGCCCTGCCCATGGCAGCCAAAGCGCAGCGCACGCTACGCGGAGCGCCTGGCGAACCTGCGAAAGTTGGCCGTGCGAGCCAGGCGTCACGGAGTCAAAATATTTCTTTATCTGAACGAGCCGCGGGCGATGCCGTTGGAGTTTTTCGCCAATCATCCAACCCTCAAAGGCACGGTGGAAGGCGACCATGCCGCGTTGTGCACCAGCCAGCCGGCGGTCCGTCAGTTTCTCGCCGACAGCGTCGCGTCGATCTGCCGGGCGGTA
>JAKCAB010000144.1 GCA_021839785.1 bacterium
CGGCCAGCACGCCCAAGCCCCCCGCGGCGATCGGCAACGTTTCGTGGAAACCGAACTCCGCGCTGAAATACGCCACCGGCCGGGTCGCGAGCTGCGGGGCATGTTTCGCCGCCCACGTATCCTGGCGCTGCATGTACGCCTCGAAGTTGCGCAGGACCCGCCGCACGCGATCGGTGAAATCCTGGTCCTGCAAGCGCACCCGCAGTTCGTATTCCGAGACTTCGTGCAGGACTGCGACCGCGTTGTGGTACAGGTTCTGCCAGCCACGCGGCGAGAGCTCTTGAAACAAATCCTGCGCGTCCTGATCCCAAGTCCACCAGAGGTTGCGCGTCATCCGGTTGAGCCTCAGCGCCAGGTCGGCGATTTCGTTTGCTGCCAGCGGTGTCGTTGCCATGCGTCGATCTCCGGCCGGTGGTTTCGCTTCGCGTGCCCGGCAGGCTGACCCGGCCCGATCAGCTTCCGCCGGCAAATGGTGATGACTCCGGGCGCGCGAGGAAGAGCACCGCCTGCCCGCCATTCCTCAGCGTCTGGCCAACGACCGCCGGGACGCTAGCAGCAGAAGCGTCGGTCGCAACCGATTTTCCCGCGGCGCGACGCAATTCGCCCGCGCCCCGCGCCTTCCCGGCGATTCGGGCTGCCGCGCCGCCGCCAACCCGCCCCGTGCCGCCTTACACACATGTAATGCACCGGAAAGGTTCGGGTCAGATTGGGGATGTCATACTCAGTACAAACGGAAACGAAAACGAAAACGAGATCGAAACGAAAGGCAACGCCTATGAAACTGAATCCGAAAATCACGAAAAGCGCCGCCGCCGTCGCGCTCGGCGGTGTGCTCATCGCGGCCGGCCTCGCCGCCGGGGTTCGCCCCGGCTCGGACGACAAGGCCAAATCCGACAATCCGCCCTTGAAACTCAAGCTCGAGGACTCCGCCCCCAACCGCGCAGACAAACTCACCACCAGCTTCGGGCCGGTGGTGCGTAAAGTCGTCCCCGCGGTCGTGCAGGTCACCGTCTCCAAGCAACTGAAGAATGTCCAATGGGCACCGCAAGGCCTCCCGGAGGATCCCTTCCAGTGGTTCTTCGGCAACCGCCGTGGCGGCCTGCGCCAGCAGCCGATGCCCGCCCCGCGCCAGCAAGGCGTCGGCTCCGGCGTGATCGTCAGCCCGGACGGTTACATCGTGACGAACAACCACGTCGTGGACGGCGCCGACGAGGTGCAGGTCAAACTTCAGGATGAACGGGAGTTCAAGGCCAAGGTCATCGGCCGCGATCCGAAGACCGACATCGCCGTCATCAAGATTCCTGCCAAAAACCTGCCCTGCGTGGAACTCGCCGACAGCGACCGCGTGGAGGTCGGCGACGTGGTACTCGCCATCGGCGATCCGTTCGGCATCGGCCAGACGGTCACGATGGGCATCGTCAGCGCCACCGGCCGCGGCAACCTCGGCCTCGACTACGAGGACTTCATTCAGACGGACGCCGCCATCAACCCGGGCAACTCGGGCGGCGCCTTGGTGGACAGCGAAGGCCGGTTGATCGGCATCAACACCGCCATCCTCAGCCGCACCGGCGCGAACAACGGCATCGGCTTCGCCGTGCCGGTGAACCTCGCCAAGTATGTCATGGAAGACCTCGTCAAGGACGGCCACGTCGAGCGCGGCTTCCTGGGCGTCTCCATCCAGAACGTCACGCCAGCAATGGCCAAGAAGTTCGATCTCAAGGAGGATCAGGGCGCACTGGTGGCCGACGTGACTCCCGACAGCCCGGCCGCCAAGGCGGACTTGCGCGTCGGCGACGTCGTGGTGCGCTACAACGACCAGGACGTCCGTGACAGCCGCCACCTCAAGCTCATGGTGGCCAAGACCCAGCCGGGCACCAAGGTGCCGATCGAGGTCATCCGTGACGGCGAAACCACCACGCTTCATGCCACCGTGAAGGAACTGGCGGAGCCGAAGGAACTGGCTTCGAACTCCGGCAACTCCCAGTCCGACACCGAGGCCTTGAAAGGTGTGGCGGTCAGCGATCTGGACGCGCACTCACGGCAGCAACTGGAACTCCCCAAGAACGTCCAGGGCGCGGTCATCAGCCAGGTCGCTCCCGGTTCAGCAGCGGAAAGTGCCGGTTTGCAGCCCGGCGACGTGATCACCGAGATCAACCGCCACACGGTGAAGAGCGCGGAAGACGCGGTGCGGCTTACCGAAAATCCGAAGGATAAAGTCACCCTTCTGCGCATCTGGCGCGACGGCAGCAGCCGCTTCGTAGTGGTGGATGAAAGTCAGATGGGTTGATGTTCGTTGTCACGACAACGCCTCCCCGCTGGCCAGGGCCGGCGCGGGAGGCGTTTTCTTTGAGTGGAATTCGGGCGGTTGTGGGCGCGCTTGCAGCGCGACTGGAGGAAGGCAAGATGGACACCGACATGCGCATCCTGGTAGTGGAAGACGATCCCAAGATCGCGTCGTTCGTGGTCAAGGGACTGCGCGAAAGCGGTCACGTGGTGGACCACTGCGGCGACGGCGAGCAGGCCGTGCGCCTGGCCACTTCCGGACCGTACGACGCCGCGGTGCTCGACCTCATGTTGCCCAAGCTCGA
Source organism: bacterium (assembly GCA_021839785.1). The sequence goes on from JAKCAB010000144.1 coordinate 2,589, forward strand.
CGGCCTGACCGTCCTGCAACGCCTGCGCGAGCGCGGCGTGCAAATCCCGATCATCATCCTCAGCGCCAAAGCCAGCGTGGACGACCGCGTGCGCGGTTTGCAGGCGGGCGGCGACGATTACCTCACCAAGCCGTTTTCGTTCGCCGAATTGCTCGCCCGGCTCCAAGCGCTGACGCGCCGCGCCACGCAAGCACCTGAGCCGACGCGCTTGGTCGTCGGCGATCTCGAATTGGATTTGGTGCGCCGCGAGGCCCGGCGGGGCGGTCAACCGGTCGAGTTACAGGCCCGCGAGTTCGCCTTGCTCGAATATCTGATGCGCCACGCCCGCCGGGTGGTCACCAAGACCATGATCCTGGAACACGTCTGGGACTACAGCTTCGATCCCCAGACGAACGTGGTGGACGTGCTGGTCCACCGCGTCCGCGCCAAGGTGGATCCGGCCAAGACGCTCATTCACACGCTGCGGGGCGTGGGTTATGTCCTGGAACCCCGTTAACAGCTTCCGCCGGAGTCTCGGCCTGCGGCTGAGTTTCTGGTACGCGGTGCTTTTCACGGCCTGCAG
>JAKCAB010000800.1 GCA_021839785.1 bacterium
GAATCGCTCCGCCGGGAGGGACTGGAGGGTTGTTCTCGGACATAAATTTGTAAGGCGAACCTAGTTTTGGGGTTTCCGGGTGTCAACCCATTATCTGGTCACTTCCCCTTCCCCCACACCGCCTTCGCCCCTGCAAGAAACTGAGATGCGCCCAGCGCGAATCGAAGGGCGGCCGGCGGTTGAAATCCCGCCGGCCGCCTGCTTTACTCACTGGCCAGCACATTGTTAATCGATTGCGAAAACATGAAAACCAGCCTGCTCATCCTTGGTGTCCTTGGCGCGAACTGCGCGTTCGCCGCCAGCGTTCAACTTCCGACCTTGCCACTCGGCCACGACCGCACGCGTCCGTTGCCGCCGGTGGTCAATCCCGGCCAGCCCAGCACCCCGGACCAGGCCGGCAAGGCGCCCGCGGACGCGGTCGTGTTGTTCGACGGCGGCGATGTCGCGAAATGGGTCGCCATGAACGGCGAGCCGACCAAATGGATCGTCAAGGATGGGGCGATGGAATGCGTTCCCGGCAGCGGCTACGTCCGCACGCTCCAATGCTTTGGCGATTGCCAGGCGCACGTGGAGTTTGCCACGCCGAAACCGCCCCACGGCTCCAGCCAGGGGCGCGGCAACAGCGGGGTCTTTTTCGGCCTGGGCCGCTACGAAATTCAGGTGCTCGACTCGTACGAGAACAAGACTTACGCCGACGGCTCCTGCGCCTCCGTTTACAACCAATACCCGCCGCTCGTGAACGCTTCCCGCCCGCCCGGCGCCTGGCAGACCTACGACATCCTCTGGACCTCGCCGCGCTTCGACGCCGCGGGCAAGCTGCTTTCGCCCGCGCGCCTGACGCTGTTCCACAACGGCGTGCTCGTGCACAACAACGTCGAGTTGATCGGCGACACCGGCTGGGTTACCCGCGGTCCGTACCACGCCCACCCCGAGAAACTGCCGCTCGCCCTTCAGGACCACGGCAACCCGGTCCGCTACCGCAACATCTGGGTGCGCGAACTGGGGCAGCCCGGCAAGCCCGAGTTTTACCTCGCCGACAAGGTGCTCGACGGTTTTGCCGGCCGCTACCAGGTGAACCAGGATTGGATCGTGGATGTTACCCGTCGCGACGGCAACTTGGTCTTCAAATGGGCCGGGGAAAATTTCGTTACTTTCGCGATGTCGCCGAACCGGTTCTTCGCCAAAACCACGGACGTGCAGGTTGAATTCAAGACCGAAGGCAACGACCAGGTGGCCTACTTCTCCGTGGGCGAAGACGGTGGCACGCGGGCGAAAAGACTGAAGTAAATTACCAACGAAGACGAGACGGTAGGCTGAGGGTTGGCGGGCGGTTGGCGTAGGCCTGCAAGACTGGTGGCGCCCGGCGGGCTGCGGTCTAGCGGCCGGCGCCACCGGCTATTTGGCCAGGCTGATCTCGCCCGCGGGAGCGGTGGTAGCCACTCGCAAAGCGGGAGAGGCAACCTTGCCATGTCGTCCGCCATCCACCCGCAGGCTCGTTGCCGCGTTTACCTTTAATCGGGCAAGTGAGAGGAAATCGTGAACGCTGATCGTTTCCAGAATTGGCAACTGGACTGTGAGCAAGAGTTAACGGGGGCACCGGTGCCAGGGCGAAAGTTTGACCTCCCCCTCAGTCGGGCGCAGCAGCGGTTGCCCAGCCGGAGCGCGCCGGCGCAGGGCGTAGCAGCGCCGTTGTCCGGTCTGCACGTCCCGGGGCAAACGCACCCAGCGGTGCGGCCAGTGACGAGCCCCGCGCACAGACTGGGGGCGCAAGCGGAGTCGGCCTGGCGCAGCGGTTCGGCGCAGAAGATGCCCGGCAGCGCGTGGCGTTTGAGCCCCCCGGCCCGCCGGGCGAGGATGCGTTGGCGGCCGCGGGGGGGCGGTGGGCGGGCCGGGGATTGCCGCGGGGCCGCTCTTGCCAATCGACGCGCTCGAGTCGTTGGCCTTCGGCCCGATGAACCCCTTTGAAGATCCCCCCGCGACACGGAAGCACTGGGCTGCCGAGCGAAGGGGGGGGCCCCGCGGCGGCCCGCGACGACGAGCGAACGATGTGGGAGAGCCCGCCGACGAGTTTCATGACGCGAGCCTGGAGCCAGGGCGGAGCGGGGTCAGGGCACACCATCCCGCCAAGCGGCAGCGAAATGTTCACGATTTCCTGTCACTTGCCCCCTCAAACGCTTGGGTGAAGTGCTTCCCGCGCCCTTCCCACGGCGGCGGGACCCGGTACACCGTCCCGTCCGCCTGCCGCTTCCCCCGCGGCAGGGCCGTGACAATCACACACTCCTTGTTGAACCCGTTCAAGTGTCGCCACCCCATCGGCTCCACATGGTCGTAACACGTCACCCGTTGACCGCACTGGGCACTCTCCGCCTCCCACAGTTTCGGTGTTTCGGTCACACAGATCACGAATGTGTTGTTCTCCGTCTCGTACTCGGTGCGGATCACGCGCCAACTCTCGCCCAGTCCCAGCAATTGATGAAAGGTCTCTTCCGGCATTGCCATAGTAGCCGGCCACTTCACCTGACCCCGTCAGCTCATTCCACCGAAATCGTCGAGGAACCGTTTTTCATGGATTTGCAGGCGTTCTGTTACGCCAGTGCTAAAAGCAGCAGGGGGGCGGCTCCCGAGTCTGAGCGCGCGCCCCGCTGCGGCCCAAGACCCCAGCGCTTCGTCCCCGCCAGTCGAAATTCACCGGAACATTCCCGAAGAACCTGCTTTCATAGGTGGTCACTGGTGACGCGCTTTCGCTACTCCGACCCTTTCTGTTATCTGTACGTATCCGGTTAAGCGGAGTCCCCCTTCTGAGCGGCAGGTTGGCATGGTAAACGCCGGGGCATGAAGCGATCCGAAGGTTCTTCGCGGCGCCGGCGCCGACCCACTCCACCCCATCAACGCGCTGAGCTGGCTGGCGGCGTTCGAGCGTAGCGGGATGTCCGCCACGGCCTTCGCGCACGCGCATGGCGTCCGCTACACGACCTTCTGCAACTGGCGGCGAGGGATCCAGAGGCAGCCCTCTCCCGGATGTGTTCAGATCGAACTGCCCGAGGCGACCGCGCCGGCAGAGTTGTTGATTGAACTCGGCGCGCACGCCCGACTGCGGATCACGTCGGCGCGCCAGCTCGAGCTGGCGGCCCAGTAGCTGCGCCCCCTCA
>JAKCAB010000100.1 GCA_021839785.1 bacterium
CCGTCCAAATCTTGTTGGTGCCCGCGGCCAGCGAGGCCTCGCCGATCGGGTTGCCAGCGGTGAGCGCAAAGGCGAAGCACGCGCTCATGATGCCCGAGAACGTGGCCACCAGGATGCCCTTGGTGAAGTTGAACTCGGCGATTGTCTTCCGCTTCTCCGCCTCGGGCATTTCCCGCTCTTTCGTCAATCCGGCCAGCGCCGCGACGGCGATGCCGACCAGGCAGACGAACACACCGAGCAGCGTGACGCGTCCGGGCGTGGTGGCCGCGATCTGGGCGATGCTCTCCGCGACGGGGATGGTCGGGATGAACATCTTGAAGATGGGCGGCAGCAAGGTGCCGAACGCGGCGCAATAGCCCAGCGCCACGCCCATGCCCAGCGACATGCCCAAATAGCGCATCGTGAGGCCGAAGGTCAGGCCGCCGAAGCCCCACATCGCGCCGAAGAAGTAGGTCCACCACAGCGTGCCCAGGGACTGTTGCTTGAGCACGCCGAGCACGTCGTTGGTGAGCAGCGACGCGAGGATCCACGGGCAGATGATCCAGGAGAAGAATCCGCCGACCAACCAATAGACCTCCCACGCCCACTTGCGCACGCCCTTGTAAGGCACGTAGAAGCTGCCGGAAGCCAGACCGCCGAGCCAGTGGAAGAAAACGCCAAGGAACGGGTTTGCGATCATGCGATGAATTCTAGGGTGAAGTTCAGACTACTGGCGAGCGGACAGAACCGTTTTCTCATACCGCTTCACCTCCGCCAGCCAGGCGTCTCCGACCGGCACCTCCTGTTGCGCGCAATAGTAGTCCCAGACCGCTCCGGCCGGCAGGAGTTTGGCGTCCTCCATGAGCGCCAGGCGGGTCGTGTAATCACCTTCGAGTTCCGCAGTCTTGAGTTTCTCGATCGGCGCCACCAAGGCCAGCAGCAGCGCCTTGAGCATGTTGCGCGTGCCGATCGTCCAGGCGGCGACGCGGTTGATGCTGGCGTCGAAGTAGTCCAAACCGATGCGCACGCGGTCCGCGAAGCCGCCCCAGACAATCTCCTGCGCGATGGCCAGCAATTCGTCGGTGAGAGTCACCACGTGGTCGCTGTCCCAGCGTACGCCGCGGCTGACGTGCAAAGCGATCTCCGGCAGGAAACACAGCACGGACGAGACTTTGTCGGCGATGCCTTCGGTGGGGTGATAATGACCGGCGTCGAGCGTGAGCAACGTGCCCCGGCTGACGGCGTAGCCAAGGTAGAACTCGTGCGAGCCGGGCGTGTAACTCTCGGCGCCGATGCCGAAGAGCTTCGGCTCGACCGAGTCCACGTTCAGCTTGTGGTCGATCCGTTTCTTGAAGATGGCGTCCAGAGATTCGACCAATCGCTCGCGCGGGCCCTTGCGGTCCACCGGCGTGTCTTTCATGCCGTCGGGGATCCACAGGTTGGTGAGGCACGTCTTGTCGAGCGCCTTGCCGAACGCGGCGCCGATCTCGCGGCAGCGGATGCCGTGTTCGATCCAAAACTGGCGGATCGCCTTGTCCGGGTGCGTCAACGTCCAGCCGCGCTCCACCTTCGGATGCGCGAAATAGGTCTGGTTGAAATCCAGCCCGATGCCCAGCGACTTTGCCCAGGCGATCCAATTCTGGAACTGGTCGGCGGAAAGCGCGTCGCGTTCGACTTTCTTCGCGCCCATCTCGGCGTAGCTGGCGTGGAGGTTGAAGCGATGTTGGCCGGGCAAAAGCGAAAGCACCTTCTCGAAATCGGCACGCAACTCGGCCGGCGTGCGGGCCTTGCCCGGATAATTGCCGGTCACGGCCAGGCCGTCGCCGAGTGTGCCGCCGGGGTTTTCGAAGCCGCCGACATCGTCGCCCTGCCAGCAATGGATCGAGATGGGGATGCGGGCGAGTTGGCGGAGGGCGGCGTCGGTGTCCACCCCGAGCGCGGCGTAGCGCTCGCGTGCGAGCGTGTAGGCCGGTTCGATTTTTCGGGTTGATTTAGCCATAAAAATCCGAGCCCGCGGAGTTGGGCGTGGTGCCAGTCATTCTCCTGCCGGGCTGCCGCGCGAGAATGGCAGCTTGCGCTGAAGCGTCAACATGACTTCGGTCAAAACGGCCGGCTGGCGCACGGGCGGCGGTTCGCTACAATGCGGGTCGTGACGAAAACCGAAAGCCAACTGCTCGCCGCGCTGCAAGAACTCGACGCCGCTGTGAAAACGCCGCATGCGGCCAAACCGCCGCCGAGCTTGCTGCCTTTGTTCGGCCGCATTGACTCGCTCGCGGCGGAATTGCCGCCCGGCAGCGACCCAGAGCTGCGCCATTTTCTCCAGCGCAAGAGTTACGAAAAGGCGCGGCAACGGCTTGAGGGAGCGCAGGTCCGGCGAGGAACCTGTGGAAGCTGACCGGCGGCCTTTTCCGGCATCCGGCTGCCGGTATCTTGAACCAAGCCTGCTTTCCACCTTGCCTGCTGTTGCATGAGCTACCTCGACGACACGATTGCCGCGATCTCCACGCCGCTGGGCGAAGGAGGTTTGGCCGTGATTCGCCTGTCTGGCCGCGAGGCCCTGGCGGTGGCGGACCGGTGTTTCGAGCCGGTGGGCAAACGCTCGGTGAAACCCTCTGCGGCAGCGAGCCACACGCTCCAATTCGGCCGCATTGTTTTCCAGGGCCGGGCCGTGGACGAAGTCCTGGTGGCGGTCATGCGCGCGCCGCGCACTTACACGCGCGAAGACGTGGTCGAGATTTCCTGCCACGGCGGGCTGCTGCCGGCGAAGCTGGTGCTGGACGCGGTGCTCGCCGGCGGTGCCCGCCTGGCCGAGCCGGGCGAGTTCACCCAGCGCGCATTCCTGAACGGCCGCCTGGACCTTGCCCAGGCTGAAGCCGTCGCGGACATCATTCATTCGCGCACCGAGCTGGCGTTGGCCGCGGCGGAGGAACAACTCGCCGGCAAGCTTTCCCAGCGCATCAATCGGCTCCGCGACGACCTCATGCTCGTGCTCGCGCACGTCGAGGCGCACATCGACTTTCCCGACGAAGACATCGCGCCGGACACGCACGCGCAATTGCTGGGCCGCATCGATGCCGGTGTGGCGTTCATGGATGAATTGCTCCGCACCGCCAACGAAGGCCAGATTCTGCGCCGCGGCATTCGCGCGGCGATCGTGGGCCGGC
>JAKCAB010000464.1 GCA_021839785.1 bacterium
CTTTACAACCTGTTCACTGACCCGGCCGAAACCACCAACCGCTACGCCGGGCAACCAGCAGAGGTCGCCGCGCTACAAGCCGAGTTGGACGCGATCCGAAACCACGGGCGCAGCCGTTGAAGCGTCCCCACCAACAAGGACTATGCCATCCATGCAAAGCCGACGACGCTTCTTGAGAAAAACCGGCCTCGGATTCGCTGCTCTGGCCGGCCTGCCATCGTTCGCATTCGCGGCGGAGAAGACGCTGCCACCCGGCGTGGTGATCACACACTCACCCGCCGCAAGTGGCGTCTATTTGGGATCGCCGGGCATTGCCGTCCTGCCGGATGGCGCTTACCTGGCCAAGTGCGACGAATTCGGTCCCAAATCCACCGAGAATAGCCGCGCTGTCACGCACGTTTTTCGTTCGGCGGATCGCGGCCAAACCTGGCGGCCGGTGGCGCGCGTAGAAGGCATGTATTGGGCGAGTGTGTTCGTCCATCGAGGCGCGGCTTACCTGCTCGGCACGGACAGGCAGAACGGCCGCGTCGTGATCATGCGCTCGACCGATGGCGGCAGCACCTGGACGCAATCCCGCGACGCGCAGTCGGGTCTGCTCCGCGGCGACGGCACTTACCATTGTGCGCCGGTGCCGGTGGTGGCGCACAACGGCCGGTTGTGGCGGGCGATGGAAGACACGATGGCCGGCGGCGGTTGGGGTGCGCATTTCCGCGCGTTGATGATGTCGGTGCCGGAAGAGGCCGACTTGCTTGACGCAACCAACTGGACCTTCAGCAATCCGCTGGCGCGGAACCCGGCCTGGCTCGATGGCAGGTTCGGCGGCTGGCTGGAAGGCAACGCCGTGGTCACTCCAGATGGCGGCATCGTGGATCTCCTCCGAGCGGACTTTCGTTCGCCTCGCGAAAAGGCGGCGATGATCCGCCTCAGCCTGGATGGGCGGGAGGCGACGTTCGATCCGGCGACGGGCTTCATCGATTTTCCGGGCGGGTGCAAGAAGTTCACCGTGCGGTTCGATCCGCTGACGAAGCGTTATTGGTCGCTGGCGAACTGGGTGCCGCCGCGACACGCGAACGCCAATCCCGAGCGTGTCCGCAACACGCTCGCGCTGACCGCCTCCACGGACCTGCGACATTGGGAGGTCCGCACGGCCTTGCTGTACCACCCGGACCCGCTCCGGCATGGCTTCCAGTACGCCGACTGGCTCTTCGAGGGCGACGATCTGATCGCGGCAGTGCGGACGGCCTTCGACGACGGTGAAGGCGGCGCCCACAATTGCCACGACGCCAACTTTCTGACCTTCCATCGATTTCGCGACTTCCGCGATCTGACCGCAGCGGATGCGCCGGCGGAAATCCAAAGTGAACTGAGCGGCGGCGGGTAGGCGGCTTGAGCGAAGCGCCCCCGCGCCTTACTCCATCTCCAACAATCGGTAGCCCACGCCGGGTTCGGTCAGGATGAGTTGCGGTCGCGCCGGCTCAGTTTCGAGTTTCTCGCGCAGGTGGGCGATGTAAACGCGCAGGTAGTGGGTTTGCGCCACTGCGTTTGGCCCCCATACCTCGCGCAGAATCTGGCGATGCGTCAGCACCTTGCCGGCATGTTGCACCAGCAACCGCAGCAGCGAGTACTCGGTGGCGGTGAGCTTCACTTCTCTGCCCTTGAGTCTGACCACGCGGGCGGCCAGATCGACTTCGAGTTCATCATTCCGGAACACGGTCATTTCCGGCGCGGGTTGCGCATGACGCAAAGCCACCCGCAGCCGCGCCAGCAGTTCGCCCGTGCGAAAAGGCTTCGTCACATAGTCGTCGGCGCCGTGGTCAAGGGCAGCAATCTTGTCTTCTTCCCGGTCGCGGACACTCAGCACCACCACGGGAACCCGGCTCCATTCGCGCAGCCGATCCAGCACCGCCACGCCGTCCAAATCCGGCAAGCCCAGGTCAAGAATCACCACGTCGGGATGGCGTTGCGCGGCCTGGGCGATGCCATCCTGTCCTGTCGCCGCCTCCTCCACGCGATAGCCGTTGGCCTCCAGGCAGACGCGCAGCAACCGGCGAATCTGCGTTTCGTCGTCAATCACCAGCACGGTGGCCGCATGGACGGTCGCGTCGCTCATGGACTCTCCTCGGCCAGGACGGGAGGGGGTTCGCTCAGCGGCAAGCGAAGGGTGAAAAGCGCCCCGCCGCCAGCCTGGTTTTCCGCGCTGACGCGACCGCCTTGCGCTTCAACGAAGCCTTTGACAATCGAAAGTCCCAGCCCGGTGCCGCCTGTGGGCGCGGATGCGGCCCGGTAGAACTTGTCGAAAATGCGCGGCAACGCGTCCGCCGAAAGGCCCGGCCCCGTGTCGGCCACGCTGAGCTTGAGCGTTCGGTCTTCGACGACGGCGCCAACCCGCACCTGTGTTCCCTCGGGAGCGTGCAGCGCCGCGTTCAGCAGCAGGTTGCCCAACGCCTGTTGCATCAACACAAAGTCCATGCGCACGAGCGGCAGCCCCGGCGCGAGCTCGACCGTGACCGGGTGCTGCGCCAGCTCTTTCGCGGTTTCCTTCAAGGTCACTTGAATCAGGTCCGCGACATCGCACCAGTCGAGTCGGGCCTGAACGTGGCCCGCCTCGAGCCGCGTCATGTTGAGCAGGTTGCCAACCAGTCGGTTCAACCGGCCGGCGGCTTCCTGGATTTCACCCACCATCGCCTGCTGAAGTTCGCGGGGAGCCGCGCTGCCCCGATCGCCCAGGCTGCTGGCCGCACTGGTGATGGCGGCGATGGGTGTCCGCATTTCGTGCGAGATGGAGTTGAGCAGGGTCTTGCTCAACCGTTCGGATTCCGCCACCAGCTTCGACTGCTGCTCGGCTTCGCGGAGCCGTTGGCGGTCCACCACCAGCGCAATCTGCCGCACGAAGGCATCCAGCAGGTCCCGCTGGTCCGGCGTCTGTGGCGTCGCATCGCGGAAGCGCAAACTGATCACTCCCAGCGCGTGCTCCCCAGCCACCAACGGCAGGTGCAAACCCTCGGACGAGGGCAAGGTATCGGTGCCCCGGCCGGCCGGCTGTCGGTGGCGAAGCGCCCACGCCGCCACACTCTGCTCCTTCTCCGGCAGGCTCCAGGTGCTGGCAAAATAAGGTGTCAGCGTTCCTGCTCCCGTATCG
>JAKCAB010000635.1 GCA_021839785.1 bacterium
CGTCCTGAATCCAGGCGCCTCCGAATGCCGCGCCGAGCAACCCCGCCGCCGCCGCGGCACTGGTCAGGAGCAACGCTTCGACCGCCAACGCCAGGACCACCTGGCTGCGCGAGGCACCCAACGCGCGCAACAAGGCCAGTTCTGCCGCACGCTCAAGCACCGCGGCCAGCAGCGTGTTCAACACGGTCAGGCAACCGACCGTGACCGCCACAATCGCCACGGCACTCAGCAGCGCGCGGACGGTGCCGATCAAGTTTTGAAAGACGCCCATGACTTCGGTCGTGGTCACGACTTGCGCGCCGGGGATCGCCTGCAAGCGCCGGGCCGCTTCGGCCAGCAGCGCCGGGTCGCGCAGGCGGATGGCGATTGCCGTCAGCCGGCCGGGTTGGCCGAAGAGTTGTTGCGCCCGGCCAAGCGGCACAAAGAACAGGCTGTCATCGCTGGTGCCGCTGCGATCAAGGACACCATCCACGGTGAAAGTGGCGTCAGCGCCCGGGCAATACAACCGGTCGCCAGGGGCGCGCATTTCAAGAGTTGCAACCTCCGAGCCGAGGATCACGCCGTTGGTGGAGCTGAACCACGCCTTGCCGCGTTGCACCCGCCACCAAGGCTTGAGCGCCGGCGCGCTTTCGTCGATACCCACCCACAAATCGGCGCGATCCTCGTTGGTCCGCACCTGGGCACACAGCAGCAAGGGCGCCGCCGCGGCCACGGCGGGGTCGCGGCGGACTTGCGCCAGCGCCTCCGCCGGCAGACTCGCGTCAAGGACGCGCCCTTTCAACACGCGCGCCGCCGCGTCGTAAGGACAACCCAACGGCACGAGCATGAGTTGGACGCCGGACCGATCGAGCTCTTTTCGCAACTCTCGCTCGTAACCTGCGGTCAGAGCCGAGAGCACCGCCAACGTGCCAATCGCCGCCGCCAAACCCACGAACGCCAGCGCAGTCCGCCAAGGGCGGCGCGCCAGGTTCCGGCAGGCGAAGACGACCAGATTCATTCCTAACGCTGTTGGTGAATGGGTGCGCCGTCGGTCGCTCCGGCCTGCGCAGTCTGGTGCAAAATGAGCAGGCTGCGGACACCGTCGGCGATCGCGTCCGCCGAGCTTCGCGCCTGGGCGGGCACGGCTGGCAGACTCGGAGCAGCCGCTGTGAAATCGGTCGCCCGCAAACCGCGAAAGGCGCCGAGCCAGTCCGGACTCGTCAGGGCCGCTGCAATCGCCGCCGGCTCGCGCTGTCGCTGCAATTCGAGACCGACGACGGTGCCTTGCGGGTCGATCGCCAGGACAATCTCGATGGCGCCGTACTCGCCGTGAACGCAGCGAACCAAGACAGCACCCAGTTCCTCGGAGTTGCGAAAGACGCGATGGACTTGGAGCGCGAGTTCTTCGGGTTGCGGGTCCCTACCGAGCCGACGCCTAAGTTCCAGAAGTTGGCCGCTCAAGACGCGGATCTCGGACTGCCAGCGCGTCGCCCCAGGAAAAAACCGGTGCAAGTCCGCCTCGGGTTGCCGCCAAGGGCACAAGGGCGCCGGCTCAAGGATTTGGGAACGCGGCTCGAAAACCACTTCGCCTGCCGACGGGCGTTTTGCGAGCCAGCAGGCTCCACCCAGCAGTCCGACGACCACGAGTCCACCTTGAAGCAGCGGGAGTCGCATTTCAGAAGCGCAGCCCGGTCGCCTCGATCACGGGTTCCTCGCCTTCGGTCACCACTTTGCCCGCCACCGTCACGACCGTTTCCAACGGAATCTCAGTCACCACGAAGCCGGCGGTCTTCGTATCCACTTTGATGATGCCGGTCTCGTCCTGGACGCGGAACCAACAGCCAGCGACCGGGCACTTTTCGACGAGGCGCCCTTGCAGCACAACCTTGGGCGGCGTGTCGCCGGCGCGCACCGCCAGGATCGTTTTGGGCGGGCCGGCTGGCGGTTGACCAAGAACCTTGCCGTTCGACTTGCCGCAGCCGACGCACAGCCCCGTGCCGACCAGCGCGCTCAGCAGCATTTTGCAAAACCGGTTTCTGGCCATGGAATTCGTGTGTGGGAGGTTCAAGGGACCGGCCCGATGCCGGGTGCGGACGGCGGGGCGCATTGCTCCTGGATGGTTTTCTCCGAAGTGACCGCGGCGTGTGAGTCGCAGAAGTACGCCATCCGAATGGGTTTCTTCGTCGCGCCTTTGAAGTCGTTGATCGCCAGTGGCTGGTGCCAGGACCAGATCTCGGCACCCATGAAGGTCTCGGAAGGAATGGTCACCGCGGATTCCTTGCCCAGCCGGGTCATCACGGTGTTGAGACAAAAGCTGCTGCCGTAAAAATCGGCCATGCGCTTGGGCACCGGGGTGACCAGGTTGATCGGGTCGGCGGCAATGTCTTCGGGGATCCCCTTGTCGCTCGGGCAGGCGAAGATGTTCGTCGTCGTGAGATACGGGAGCGCGTACGGGCGCCAGTCCACGGTGCGGCAGGGTTTGCATGGGTAAGCGGGCCCTGCGAGCGGATCGGGCATGCGCGGCGGGTAGCTGCCGTTGTTGTCGTCCACATACATCATCATCGCCAGCGCCAACTGCTTCACCTCGGAAAGACAGGCGGTTCGTCGGGCCTTCTCCTTGGCGCGTGCCAGCGCCGGGAGCAACATGCCGGCCAGGATGGCGATGATGGCGATCACCACCAGGAGTTCGATCAAGGTGAAACCCCGGCGAAGGCGCGGACTCCCATCGCGAGGGCGGGAAACGGCCCACACTGGCCATCGGATATGCTTATTCATTTCGTAAATTTACGAGAGGCATGGTCGCACCGCCACCGGGCAGGGGTGAAGAGGTAGCATGGAGGGGTGAGTTGTCCGGGCGGGAATGCGAAACGTGGCGCGGGAGTCCGCGTCGCGGCGGCCAGCATGTGAGCGGCGGGGTTGCCCTGGCTTGTGAGCCGGCACCCACCCCCCGCTCGACGTGAGACTGTCAAGGACAGGTCGCGGCCTGCCGGAAGTGGCGGTGGCTCCGCGAAGGAACGCGGGTGGAAAACGTTGCGGTGGGGGTTCTGGCGTCTTCGCCGACGCTCAACCCAGCTTCACCGGTGCGCCGGTTTTCACGGACCGCTCCTCAGCTTCGCAGATTTCCACGGCGCTCAGGCCCTCCTCGCCGGTGACGA
>JAKCAB010000155.1 GCA_021839785.1 bacterium
GCCGGCAAGGTTGCCCTTGATGTCCGTGAGGCGAGCGTGGATTTCCTGTCACTGAGCGGGCACAAGCTTCATGCCCCGAAAGGTGTTGGCGTATTATACGTGCGACGGCGCACGCGGTTTGTGCCGTACCTGGTCGGCGGTCACCAAGAGCGCGGACGCCGCGGTGGCACCGAGAACGTGCCTTACATCGTGGGCTTTGGCCGGGCAGCGGAACTGGCGCTGGCCCATTTCGATGCGGAGAACCGGCGGGTGCGCGGACTGCGCGACCGGCTCGAAACCGGCGTCTTGACGACGATTCCTGGCACCACCCGCAACGGCGCGCAAGAACCGCGCCTGCCCAACACTGCGAACCTGGCGTTTCCCGGCGTGGAGGCGGAGGCCATGCTGATGCTGCTCGACCAGGCGGGCATCTGCGCTTCGGGCGGCTCGGCCTGCACCACCGGCTCGTTGGAACCTCCGCACGTGCTGACGGCGATGGGCCTCAGCGCGGCACGGGCACGCGGCAGCCTCCGCTTCAGCCTTGGCCGGGACATTCGCGAGGCGGACGTGGACTACCTGCTCGCCACACTGCCTGGCGTGGTGGCCAAACTGCAAGCCATCGCGCCTACCGGTTCAGTACGATCGACACCGGCAGCGGCGGTGGACGAAACCGCGTAACCGCCGGCGGCTCAGAAGGTGAACTGGACCTCAGCTCTCAGGAAGCTCTGCACGTCCCGCTGGCTGTAGTAGTCCCCCTGCCAGACCCATTCGCCCCAAAGATGGGCATTGATCCGTTTGCTGAACTGGTGCTTGAGGACCAACTGCATGTAGTGCCCGCGGAAATTGCCGTCACCCGTAAACCGCGAGGCGTTGAGCGTGCGCGTGGCCTCAGACTGGGGGGCAAAGAGAGCGTTGTAATAGGCGCCCAGCGTCATGTCCTTCAGCGGATTGAGAGTCCAACCCGTGCCGACCGACTGGCGGCGCGAGGAAAAGTACCGCTTTCTTGACAAAAAGGAGAGCACCAGCACCGTGGAATGGCAGACGTTGCAGGAATTCCAGACGCGCTACCCCTCGTCACCCGACACTCCGCACTCGCCACTCACGAGGTGGGGCGTTTTCCACTACGTCTATGCCGTGCTGCATCACCTGCAGTATCGCGAGCGTTACGCCGCCAACCTCCGCTGCGAACTGCCGCGCATCCCGTTCGTAGCGCAGGCGTCCCCGCCTGCGAGTTCCGGAAGCGTCTCCGCGCCCAGGAAGACCGCCGAGCGCGGACGCTCGGCAAACTCGCAGCCGGAGACGGCTGCGTTACAGGCGGACGCCGCGCTTTCCCACGTCTTCGCCACCGCCGCCCGTCCTTAGACTGACAGTGGCGACGCCCGCGCTACTCGTTTCAAAACAGACTTCCTGGGATAACCCGTTTTTCTTTGCCGGCAGGCATGAGTCTCTGGGAACCTGCCGTCACAGCATGAAAACAATGAAGTCACCTCGCAGTGCCTTGGGTGTGGGTTTAGTGGCTATGGGCCTCCTTGCCGGTCGGGCTTTCGCTGGCGACGCCGCCACCGGCCTCAGACCCATCCCCGAAGCCGAGTTGCAGAAGATCGAGGCCGCCGTGCCCACCAAGCCAGTCGTCGCTCCCGCAAAGCCGCGCAAGCTGCTGCTGTTTTGCCTGAACGTCGGCTACGGTGGGCATCCGTCGGCCGAGTATGCGAACCACGCCTTTACGCTGATGGGCGAAAAGACCGGCGCATTCCAGGCGGTGGTCAGCCGCGATCCCGAGGTCTTCCAGCGCGAAAGCTTGAAGCAGTTCGACGCCGTGTTTTTCAACAACGACGTGGGCAATCTCTTCACCGACCCCGAGCTGCGGGAGAACCTCGTCGAGTTCGTGACCGGCGGCGGCGGCTTGCTGGGCGTGCACGGCACCACGGTCGCGTTCACCCAATGGCCGGGGGCGGTCGAGGATTGGCCGGAGTTTGGCGTCATGCTCGGCGCGCGGGGCGCGAATCACCGCGAGAGCACGGAGCACGTTTCCATCAAACTCGACGACCCGGCGAATCCGCTCAACGCGGTCTTCGGCGGCCAGGGCTGGGATTACCGGGATGAGTTCTTCCGCGTCCATGACCCGTACTCGCGGAATCGCGTGCGCGTGCTCTTCAGCATCGACACCGCCAAGACCGACCTCAAACGGGGCCGCGGCTTCGGCAACCTGGAACGGGCGGACGGCGATTTCGCGCTCGCGTGGATTCGGAACTACGGCCGCGGCCGGGCCTTTTATTGCACCATCGCCCACAACCCATACGTTTTCTGGGATCCGCGGATGCTTCAGTTTTATCTCGGTGCGATTCAATTCGCGCTCGGCGATCTGCCGGCGCCGACCACACCCAGCGCCCAGCTCACACCCGCCGTTCAAGCGCAGGAAAAACTCGGCTGGCGGCTCGGCGTCGAGGCTTACACGTTCCACAAATTCACGTTCTTCGAGGCCATCGAGAAGACGGCGAAGCTGGGACTGTCGTACATCGGCGGCCTAAGCTTCCAGAAGGTCAGCGCGGACATTCCGAAAAACTTCGCGCCCGGCTTGAGCGACGACGAGTTGCGCGCGATCCGCCTTAAACTCGACGCCGCCGGCCTGCGCCTGCTCACGTACTTTATTCAAGACATTCCCGGCGACGAGGCGGGTTGCCGCCGGGTGTTCGAGTTCGGGCGCAAGCTCGGCATCGAGACGTTCATGACCGAGCCCAAACTGGCGGCGCTCGACACGATCGAGAAGTTCGCCGACGAGTACGGCATCAACGTGGCCTTGCACAACCACGACCAAAAAGCGTCGCCGAACACTTGGAGTCCGGAGGCGATTCTCCAGGTGTGCCGCGGTCGCAGCCCGCGATTGGGCGCGGCGGCGGACATCGGTTACTGGCTGCGCGGCGGCATTGATCCGATCGAAGGCGTGCGCCAGCTCAAGCAGCGGCTGATCACCGTCCAGATGCACGACCTGAACGAAATCGCCCCCACGGGCCACGACGTGCCTTGGGGCACCGGCAAGGGACGCGCGGAGGCGCTGATCCGGGAAGTCCAGCGGCTCGGGTTGAAGCCGACGATGTGGGGACTGGAGTACTCGTACGACTTCGACGACAATGCCGCCGCCGTCGCGGAGTGC
>JAKCAB010000343.1 GCA_021839785.1 bacterium
GGCGAAGTTGCGCGAAGAGCTGGACCGCGAGATCGCCGGCGCGCGGTGCGTGGTCAAACAGCTCGAACAAGGCCCGCCGGTCGAGACGCCCATCCAGATTCGCCTGACCGGCGCGAACCTGGACGAACTGCGCCGCCTCGCCGACCAGGTCACGACGGAATTGCACCATGCCGGCGCCTATAAAATCCACGACGACCTGGGCCGCCGCATGCCTACCCTCGAGATCGACATCGACCAGGAGCGCGCGAATTCGCTCGGCATCGACAACGCCCAGATCGGCCGGCTCAGCCAGGCGGCGTTTCAAGGCGTGCCCGTCACGGAGTTGCGCGACGGCGACCGGCTGATCCCCGTCACCATCCGCCTGCGCACCGAAGAGCGGAACGAGGCCGACAAAATCCGGAGCCTGTATGTCCGCTCCGCGCGCGATCAGCTTGTGCCGCTCGACAATTTCGCCTCGGTCCGGCTCGCGCCGCAGTATGCGACGATCGCCCATTTCAACCAGCGCCGCGCGGTCACGGTGAAGGCGTTCTCGATGGTGGGCGAACTGCCGTCGCGGGTGCTGGCCCGCGCCCGGCCGGGCCTTGAACGACTGGAACGGCCGCCGGGTTACCGCTTGGAGTTTGCGGGCGAAGACAAGGAATTGAAGCAAAGCCGCGCGGAAATGGGCGGGGTCATGGCCGTCTCGCTCTCGCTGATCGCGCTGGCGCTGGTCATCCAGTTCAACTCGGTCACGAAAGCCGTGGTGGTGCTGCTGACGGTACCGCTGGGTTTGATCGGCGCGTTCGTGGGGGTGGCGGCGTTCCGCGCGCCGTTCGGCTTCATGGCCTTGCTCGGGCTGGTCAGCCTGGCCGGCGTGATCGTCAGCCACATCATCGTGTTGAGCGACTTCATCGAAGAAGCGCGGG
The DNA here is from genome assembly GCA_021839785.1 of bacterium. The sequence continues at coordinate 906 of JAKCAB010000343.1, forward strand.
CGGAAGGCATGGAACTCAAGCAGGCGTTGGTGCAAGCAGGCCTGGTGCGGCTCCGGGCCGTGCTGGTGACCGTGCTGGCGACGGTGGGCGGCCTGGTGCCGTTGGCGGTGAGCGGCGGCGAATTGTGGAAGCCGCTCACGGCCGTGCATATTTTTGGCCTGCTGTTCGCAACGCTGCTGACCCTGGTTCTGCTGCCCACGCTCTACTACCTCTTCGCGACCCGGCTGCGGTTGATCAAGTAAAGGCCCGCCGCTCGCGGTCGCGCCTGGACGCCAGCAGGCAGCGCGGTTAGAAAGCGCGCCATGCGCCGCGCGAAGAAGCCATCTTCCGTTGCCGCCGTTCTGGCGGTGGCCATCGTGTTGATCGCCGCGCTGGGGTACCGGTGGCGCGCGACCCACCGCGAACACACCCAGGACCGCACCATCCTGGCGGCGGCGCGCCGTTACGGTGTGGACCCGGCGCTGGTCAAGGCGGTGGTCTGGCGCGAGAGCGATTTCGATCCGGACGCCCGCGGTCGGGCCGGCGAGATCGGGTTGATGCAAATCACCGACGCGGCGGCCCAGGAATGGGCGGAAGCGGAGAAGATCTATCCGCTGGGCGAAGCGAAGCTGTTCGATCCGCGGACCAATATCCACGCCGGCGCCTGGTATTTGCGGAAGCTCCTTCAGCGCTATCGACAGACGGATCGGCCGGCGGTGTTCGCGCTGGCGGATTACAATGCGGGCCGCGGGAACGTGCTCAAGTGGGCGAAGGGGCCGGCGGCTACCAACAGCCAGGCGTTTGCGGGCGTGATCGGTTTTCCCACCACCCGAGCGTACGTGAACGCCATCCTGGAACGGCGCAATCGTTACCTTGCCGACTTCGCGGGCGCGCCGCGGTAACAAAAACGCTCGCCGATCCAAGCCCTTCAACGCGGAGCGGCGCGGGCGCCAAACCGAACCCGGCGGACTCGCGGCCTACCGGAATATCGTCTGGCGGTTCAGGAACCCGGAGAGGGTGCTGGCACCGGTGCGCTCGATCACTGTGCGGTCCATGATCTCGACCGGCGAGGTCGTGGCCGGGAAGCGTTCGAGTTTCGTGACCTTTTGGGTGCGGGAGCCGGTGACTTCACGGGTGGCGACCTTCTTTTGCTTGGCTTTCTTGGTCGCCTTCGCCGCCTTGGCCGGGGCGCAGCAGCATGAGCCACAGGTCTTCGCTTTTGCGTCAGTGCCCTTGGCGTCAGCACCGGCCAAGGCGAGCGGCGTGGCGAGCGCCAGTCCAGCGATCAAGATTCCCAGCCCAGCCAGCCGGGCAGCGGGTGTTTTTCTCATGGCTGTTTTCACGATCCGTAACGTGCCCGCTTCCGGGGCGCCGCGCAAGCGCTTCACGAGGCGGCGCCGCTGCTTGGGCGCAGGTCCACGAGGCTGGTCTTTCTGACCGCCGAGCCAGGCAAATGGACTCGTCAGGGAGCAGCCAAGCTCGAACCCAGCGCGCGGGAAGCCTCACAGGCTGCGCCGCCAGTCGTCGATGGCGGTGCGCATTTCGGCGAACGCCTGAAGGCGCGGCTTCACGAAACGCGGGGTAAACCAGGGAAACGTCCCGACCAGGTCATTGATGACCAGGATCTGCCCGTCACAGTCCGGACCTGACCCGATGCCGATCGTCGGGACAGGCACCGCGGCCGTGATCGCGCGGGCCACCGGCGCGGCCACTAACTCCAAGACCATCGCGAACGCACCGGCCTCCACCAGCGCATAAGCATCGGCCAGCAACGCCTCCCGTTCGGCGGCCTCCCGTCCTTTGACGTGGTAACCGCCTTCTTCGACGACGTGTTGCGGCAACATCCCGATGTGGCCCAGAAACGGAATGCCCGCCGCCACGATGGCACGCACCTGCCCCGCGATCGCCCCGCCGCCTTCGGCCTTTACCGCTTCGGCACCAACCGCCATCAGACGACGGGCGTTGGCCACGGCCTCCTCCAAAGTCCGGTATGAATGGATGGGCAGGTCGGCCGCGAGCAAGGCGCGCGGGTGGGCGCGCGCAGCGGCGCGGGTGTGGTGTTCCATGTCCGCCATCGTCACGTGGGTCGTGTCGGGGTGGCCGAGCACCACCATGCCGAGCGAATCTCCCACCAGGATCAGCGGAACACCGGCTTCATCGAGGAGGCGGGTAAATGGATAGTCGTATGCGGTCAGGGCCGCGATCCTGGCGTGCCCCTTCATTGCCCGGATGGATTCCG
>JAKCAB010000285.1 GCA_021839785.1 bacterium
ACGCTCGGTCCGGGCGGCATCGACATGGCGGCGGCCACCCGGGATTTTGCCATGAGCAATGCCGTGGCTTGCAGTCAGGGTTATCAGCGCTGGATTGTGCCCAACGGGCGCACCCTGTCGCTGCTCACGGCTCCCACCAAACCGCAGGTGGGGGCGGCGTCCGACGTGGCGTTGGAGTTGAGCACCAACGGCGTGACGATTCTCGGCGGCACGGCTTCGACGGTCATTGCCGACGCGCAGGGAAATCCCTGGGTGACGTATGGTTTGAACGACTGGGCGGCGATTGATGCTTCCGGCCACGCGATTCCCGTGACCTACAACGAAGCTTCCAGCGCGACGTATTCCGGCAATCTGGACATGGACGTGAGCGCTTCCGTGGGCAACGCCGGCACCAGCAGCGTGCGTTTCAACAGCCCGACGCCCGTGACCATGACCCTCGGCACCGGCACCGCCACGTTGCGCGGTTTTTTGATCGCGGCCAATTCCGGTGGCGGCAAAGTGACGGCGTCCGGCTATATGCGCCCCAATCGCGCTTCCACGGCGTCGGCCACGCAATTTCCTTTCATCATCAATGCGCCGGTGGATTTCACCGCCGACGCGAACATGGGCAACGCCTCCTCTGGCGCTCCGGTCAAACTCGTGAAATACGGTCCCGGCAACTTGATCATCACCAAAAACAACGGCCTCACCGGCGGCAGCGCGGTGCATGGCGGCACGCTGACTTTCAAGCAGGGCGCCTCGCTGGGATCTGGTTTGTGCATGGTCTTCCAAGGCGCATTGGCGGTGGAATCCGGCACCACGGTGACTTCGCCCGTGACGTTCAACGACGCCACGACCAATCAAGTTTCCGTGCTGGCGGCGGACGGCAAGTTCACCGAGGGCGTGACTACTTATTCCGCGGGAACCGTGGCGCTGACTTTTAAATACAACAACGGCGTTCCGATGAGCGCCACGGCGGCTCCGCTCAATGTCAACGGCGCGTTGACCGTGAATGGCAATGTGGTGATTTCCGTGTTGAATGGCAGCATGGCTCCGGGCACGTATCCGCTTATCGCCAGCACCTCCTTGGCGGGCACCGGCAGTTTCAGCCTGGGCAATTTGCCTCCGCGCGTGACGGCCAATCTGGACACCAACGGCGCCACGATTGAACTGGTGGTGACCTCGGTTGATCAGCCCATCACGTGGACCAAGGGCAGCGCCGCCTGGGATTTCAGCAGCGTCAACTGGCAGGATGCCACCGCCACCGCCACCACCTACGAGGAAATCGCCGGCATCGGCGACTCGGTTTTGTTTGAAGACCGGCTGAGCGGCGCTTCGCCCACGATTACGGTGGGCACGCTGGTTTCGCCCAGTTCGATCACGGTCAGCAATGACACCAAGGCTTTCACGATTTCCGGCGGCGGCAGCATCGCCGGCAATGGCGGATTGACCAAGGCCGGTGCCGGCACGCTCACGGTGCAAACCATCAACACCTTTGCCGGTGGCGTGAATGTGAACGGCGGCGTTTTGAATTTCACCACGATTTCCAATCTGGGCGCCGGCCCCATCAGCTTCGGCGGCGGCACGCTGCAATTTGCCTCCGGCAACGCCGAGGATATTTCCGTCCGCACCGTGACCTTCAATGCCGGCGGCGGCATGCTGGATGTCGGCTCCGGCTACATCACGTTTAACAATCCGGTGGGCAACAAGGGCGCGGGCGGATTGACCAAGGCCGGCACCGGAACCCTGGTGCTCACCGGCACCAATAATTATTCCGGCAATACGGTGGTTTCCAGCGGCACGCTGGCGCTGAATGCCGCGACCTACATTTCCAACAGCGCGGCCATCATCGTGAACAGCGGCGCCACGCTGGATACGGCCACCTATGCCGCAGGCTTGACCTTGGCCGGCACTGCGCCGCAGATTTTGGCCGGCGCTGGCACGGTCAGCGGCACGGTCATCAGCAGCAACGGTGTCATCACGCCCGGCACCAACGGCGTGGCGGCGACGCTGACTTTCGGCGGCGATCTGACCCTGGCGGGCGGGGCCGTGGATTTTGATGTGGCAGCCGACACGGCGCAGCGCGATTTGCTGATGGTGAATGGCAACCTGTCGCTCTATGGCGGCGACCTGAGCTTGATCGTCAATGGGACGCTCACCAACGGCGTTTACAAATTGATTCAATATTCCGGCGCGCTGCTAAGTGGCGCCGGTTCCTCCGCCAACCTGCATTTGGTCGGCTTTGCGCAGGCCGGCAAGGCGGCCACGTTGAGCGATGCGAACGCCAATGAAATTGATCTCATCGTTGCCGACACGGCCACGGACCAAATCACGTGGTCCGGCACGGGTTCCACCTGGGATCTCGCCGGCAGTTTGAATTGGTTGAAAGGCGCGACGCCGTGGGGATTCACCAACGGCGACCTCGTGACCTTTGACGATTCCGGCTCGGCGAATCCGACGGTCAACCTCCAGGCGGCGGTGTTACCCGGCTCGGTGACGGTGAACACCACCACCACGCCTTACCTGTTCATGGATGGCACCGGCGCCGGCGGCGGCAAACTCAGCGGCGCCACGGACTTGGTGAAGGACGGCTCCGGCACGCTGATTCTTGCCACGGCCAACATCAACACCGGGCCAACCACCATTAAAAACGGCACGTTGCAGGTTGGCAATTACGGCACGATTGGCGATTTGGGAACCGGCCCGGTCACCAACAACGGCTCGCTGGTTTTCGTGCAGACGGATAACCACACGCAATCCGGCGTCATCACTGGTTCCGGCAGCCTGACGCAATCCGGCAGCGGCACGCTGACGCTCACGGCCAACAACAGCTACACCGGCCCGACCACGATCGGGTATGGCGGCGGCTTGCAGGTCGGCACGGGCGGCGCGGCGGGCAGCCTGGGGACCGGCGCGATTACCAACGATGGCACGCTGATTTACAACCGCACGGGCGGCTTTGGCGTCGGCAATGTGAAAACCGGTCCGTCGCTGGGCGGGGCAATCACATTTAATGGCGCGGCCAATGTGACGCTCGATGGCGGCAATACCTATTTCAACAATACGACCATCAATAATGGCGCGGTTAAGATTACCGCTGCGGATGCGATTCCCAGTTCCGCGACGGTTGCGGGTTCCACGTG
>JAKCAB010000858.1 GCA_021839785.1 bacterium
CCCCACCCCAAACTCAGAAACTCAAAAAAGAGCCTCCGTTTTCGGCTTTTCTGAGTTTCGGCTACGAACCTGGATTCCGCCGTAGTCGCCGACGTTGGTCGGCGCAAACCTTGGGGAGTCAGCGCGGACTGTACGTCCGCGGCTACGCTGTAGCCGCCGTCGGCAGACGGCACAAACAAACAAGATCCCCCCACCAGCCCAAACTCAGAAACTCAAAAAGAGTCTCCGCTTTCGGCTTTTCTGAGTTTCGGCTACGAACTTGGATTCCGAGGCCGCCAGCGGTGGCACGGCGTGGCGCCGCGGCGCGGCAGGCCGGCCGGGGGAAGGCTTTACTGCACGTCGTTGCGCGCGCTGCTGGATCGTTCCTGCAGCCAGGCCACGTCGGGATTGTCCGGCGAGGGCACGTCCAGGTCGAGCAACTGGCGGACGCGCATCGGCGGCGTGGTGCGCCGATCGACCCAGCGTTTGATTTCCGCGTGGCCGTCGGCGAAGGCCATGCCGGCGCTCCGGCCGTGGTAGCTCGCCGGGTAGTCCACGATGCGCGCCTGGACGCCGCGCCGCTTGAGGTTGGTCTGGAAGAGGCCGTCGTTGATGCTGTCCTCGCGTTCGTCCATGAACACCCAGGCCTTCTGCGGCGGGGGCTCCACGATGTCATCCGCCCGGCGAAATACGCGGAACTCGTCCTGGCCGATCTGCGCCGTGCCCACGTAGTTCATCCAGCAATTCATGGACACGCTGCGAATCCGCGGGTGCTCCCGGCCGCCGATCCGCACGGCGCTGTGATCGGAGGGACAGCGGTAAATGCCCGGCGTGGGCGCGTAGGTGGCCAGTTGGGAGAATGCCGGATCGGTCAGGTAAAGGGCGTTGGTGTTGTCCGGGCTGCTGCTGAAGTCGAGCCAGCCCGAGACCCACCGGCCGCGGCCGGGATACGAACCGCCGATCACGCCGGGCAGCCAGCCGCTGTTTTCGTCCGCGTACATCGTCCACGCCTGCTGGAGCTGCTGGAGGTTGCGCAGGCAGTACAGGGCCTGCGCCCGCGCTTTGGACCGGGCCAAGGCGGGCAGCAACAGGCTCGCGAGGACGGCGATGACCACCACCACCAGCAACAGCTCCGCCAGCGTGAAACCGGCGGCCCGGTGGGCCGCGGTGGCACGGGACGAGCGAGGCGATGGCGATAAGGTCTTCACGTCGCTGGCTGTTGATGCCCGAAACTAGGCTTCCGTCCCGCGAAATGCAAGCTTAACGCTGGCATAACCCGGATGGCGGGAAAACCCGCTGGCACCGCTGGCCGGCGGTTCGCAACGCCGCAACCTGGCGACGCCGGCTTCCGGCGGCGGCAGGCGATCTTCGGCCACCCGGAGCCACTTGGCGGGGCTGCGGATCATTGGCCCGTCACCACCTTGAGATCGCCGTTCGCGGCGTTGTACCGGTAATTGTAGCCTTTGGGCAGTTCGGGCAGTTTGACCAGGTAGCCTTCCTTGATGAGTTCCTGGAGGTCTTTCGGGTAGCGGTCCTCGGCCGCCTGGAATTGCTGGATCGCCTGCTTCACCTGCACGGTGTCCACCACCTTGACCGAGTGCTTTTGCGCCTGGTTGACCGCGCCCAGGTAGTCCACCGGTGCGGTGATCGGGTTGCCGCCCGTGCTGGCGGAATTCGTGGGCTTGGTCTCCGGCGCCGCCTCCTTGTGGCCACAACCGATCAACAGGCACGCCAGAACCACCGGCGAAAGGATGCGTGTTTTCATGGGCAAACCTTAGCAGAACCAGCGCCGAATCCAAGCCGCTTACCGCCCGCTGGGGACGACTGCTCCAAAGTCGGCCAGGGCCGGCGGGGGCAAACCCGAAAACCGAAGGCCGAACGCCGAAGGAAGCCCGAAGTTCGAAGTCCGAAAGGCGAACGGCATCCGCCCGCCGCGGAGTTTTCGGCTTTCGGTTTGGTTTCAGGTTTCGGGTTTCCGATTTCGGATTTCCCCAGCGGCGACGGCCGTCTCAGACTTCAGGGCAGCTCCGGGGCTTCCGGTCCGGCGCGCCCGCGGACCACGCGGACGCCGGCGCCGGCTCACCGCGCCAGCGGACCGCTGAATTCGTAGTCACCGGCGCCCACGTCGAACACCGTCCGCCCCGCCTCGCCGCGGACGGCGATGAAGGCCTTTCCCTTCGCCACGCGCTTCCGGCCTTCGCGCACTTAATCCGGATCGGCCACCGGCAACGAGACCGTGGCGGTGGCGTTCGCGGGCACGATCAGGTGAAGCCGGAAAACGCCGTTGTCCACCTTCCAATCGCTGACGATCCGGCCCCGCGGCGAATCGTAGTCGGCCTTCGCCCACGTCAGATCGCCGACCACGCTCGGCTTCACGGTAAAATGCTTGAAGCCCGGCGCCTGTGGATCGGGCACGAGGCCGGCCAGCGCCTTGTAGAACCAGGCGCTCACGTCGCCGAACATGATGTGGTTCCGCGACTCGGTGCCCTTCCATTGTTCCCAGAGCGTCGTCGCGCCTTGCTCGATCCACCAACCCCAGCTTGGCAGGTCTTTCTGCGCCACGACGCGGTACGCCACGTCGGCGCGGCCGTTTTCGAGCAGCGCGTTCAGGAGGTACTTCGCGCCCAGAATGCCGGTGTCGATGTGGTTGTTGCGCTTTTCCACCGCGGCGACGAGGTTGGCCAGCACGCGGGCTTTGTTCTCCGTTGCCACCGGGCCTTGATAAAGCGCGCAGCTCAACGCGGTTTGGCTGCCGTTGTCGTAACTGGCCGTGTCCGGATGGTAAAATTTCGCGTTGAACGCCGTGCGGATGTCTTTGGCGAGTTGGGTGTACTTAGCCGCGTCGTCAGCCTTGCCCAGCACCTTGGCCGCCAGCGCCACGATCTGTGCGTCCACGAAGTAATAGGCCGTGGAGGTGATCGCCGCGCCGGTCTGGGTCTCGTACGGCGCCCAGTCGTTGAGGCCGATGCTGACGATGCCATTCTGGGCCTTCGTGGTCAGGTAATCCACGTAACGCTTCATGCCGTCGTAATGGCGGCGGAACATCTCCGTGTCGTCGAAATAGACGTAGGCGTAATACGGGATGAGCAGAAAGGCGCTGTCCCACGCCGGGCCGTTGCCCCAGTCGTAACCCCAGCCGCTG
>JAKCAB010000289.1 GCA_021839785.1 bacterium
CCAGCTGCTTGGGGCAGCGTAAATCGCGTTCCCGCGGACAGCGTCAGGTTGGTGACAACCACACTCGTCAACGGGTTGAACGCTTGGAATCGTACCGACCGCCGAGCCTGGAGGGTAACCCCACCCCCCAGAATCCCCATCGGCAAGCACACGAACCGATCGCCTTTGGCGCTGCCGATGTTGCGGTCGCAGCCGTTCGTTGCGCCGCTCACCTCCGGCCGGTACCGGTCAGGTTGGCCATTGCAGAACACCGTGAACGGTGCGCCGGCTTCCCGTCCGTCGTTGCGCGCCCAACTCGCCAGGTCTCGCGGCAGGATCTTAGGGAGGAACTGAAACGCATCGATCCCGGGCGTGTCCTCGAAACGCACGGCGCCACCGGCGGGCGGGCAACACCGTTCCCACCCGTAAATGCCCGCGCGCGAGTGAAAGACATAGCCTGGCAGATTGGCGAGGTAGGCAAAGACCGCGGCCGCGCACAGTTTGACCGGGTCGCTTTCCGAATTGACGGATGCCCCCGGGCCGATCGGTTCGTTGCTGGTCACCGGCGGCACGCCGGCCAGGCGGCCGGCCCGATAGCTGTCGCGCACCGGCAGCCAGTCGCCTTCCGCGGTGCGGATGTCGCGACTGAAATGAACCGTTGCCAGGTCCGCGGCGCTGCCCCGGTACAGCGCGATGATGCCCTGGTCGCTCGTGTCGTCGTTCGAGGTAATGGCCACCGGCACGGCCGTCCGGTCGGCGAGGTATTGCGTGAACGCGCGCAGTTCGGCAACGCCTTGCGGACCGGGAAAGCCGTTTTGCCAGGCTTCGTTCGCGACTTCGAGGTGAAGCAGTTGGGACTCGCGCCCGGCGATGTTCGCCAGAATGCCATCCAGGTGCGCTCGCCGGTTCAATGGGTCCGGCATGACGTATTGGGCGTCGGCGAAAATGGTCACCTCCGCGCGAAGCCCGTGTTGGGCCACGAGGTCGAGCAGGTCGCGGAACTGCTGCCAGTAATCCGGCCAGGCTTGGACCCCATGCCCGGCGCGATTGGTGAAGGTCACCGGGGCAATCTCGAGCCCATCCCAGTTGACCATGCTGAGGACGCGCACGCAGTTGAAGCCTTTCGCGGCGAGGAAACCCAGGTTGCTCGTCAATCGCGCCCGGTCGTATTTGGCATCGCGCAAGGCCTGGAAATAGGAGACTCCCAGACCGAGAAATGGCCCGGAGTCGTCAGTGAATGAGTGTCCGTTCAGCCGGACCACGTTCCCGCCTTCGCCTCCGGGATGTTCACCACCCAGGCCTTGCGACCGTTGACCTCGCCCCACCGACCATTTTCGAGACGGCGTCCGCCGCTCAGAATCGCTGTCTCCCCCGCTGCCGCACTGTAAACCACCGGAGCTTGCTCCGTTCCCGAATCCTCCGGACCCAACTCCAGCGGTTGATCCAGGTAATACGTCCCGCCGCGCAGCACCACGCGCACGGGCCGCGACCCTTTCCGGTTTCTGAGCCGGTCCCGCACGGCGTCGCGGGCCCGCGCAATCGTGGCAAAAGGTCCATCGTTCCCGTCCGGATCGGCCAACCGTCCCGACCAACGGTCCTGGCCCTGCGGAGAGACGAAGTAATCCGCCGTTTGTGGCTTCGCATCCGGAGTGGCGGCGGCCCCCGGCAGCCAGCCTGGCGAGAAAGTCACCGCGAGCACGAGGCTGAGGCCTGCGGTGGCGGCCAGCGAGCGTGTGCTCTCGCGCCGCCCCGGTCGCCCCGAGCGCCCATCCCTCATCACTGCGGCGATTGGTTCGTGAAACACAACGGACTGTATCCGCTCTGTCTCCGGAGGTCGACCTTCGGCAACAACACAAATCAAGCAGCAGAATCACTCTTGGATTGTTCTGATGCAGTGCCCGCGCGTTGACGTCGCTCGCCTGGCATTCGGGAAGGGGGGTCAACTCGATCGGTTGGATGACCGAGCCGGTGCTGCTTCGAGTCAGTTCGCCGGCCAGCCACACATCTTCGCCGGGCGAGACAACGACAAGCCGCGCCGCGGGCCAGTGCGGCCTCGCGTCGATCACGGTTCACGAAACGCGTGCCGCCTCTCCGGCACCACGATGAGATGGAGTTCGCCTGACCTCCCTCATTCGAGAGTCGTCAGCCTGGGTGCGGCTGTTCAAGATCGGGGCGGTGGCGCTGCTGCGCGGCCTCGCCACATCCCTTGCTTCGAGGAGCCGCCGCGCTAAAGTCCGCGCGTGATCACACGTAAGCTTCTTTCGCTTGGGCGCTGCGCGAGTTCGGGATTTGGGTTTTCAAAGCCACGACCAGCAACGAACTCCGCCCTGGATTCCAACCGAGAGTTTCGCCGGCAAGGATTGTCTTCGCGGAAAACCGCGTTGCTGGTCCTGCTGGCGCTCGCGGGAGGTTTTTCCACGATCGGCCACGCCCAAGCTGTGACCAACCTCGTGGTTTGGGACACCGGCTCGCGGCTCGGCAGCTTTGCCGATGCACAGAAGCGCGTGGGTTGGCAGGCCGTGCCCTCCAATTTGTTCACGCTGGAAGCCGACCCGCTCAAGGCCGCTTCCGACCCTGGCTATTACGGCCGCGAGTACGCGTTCAAAGGCGACGCGGTGGTGGAAACCCGCAGTGGCTTCGCCGTGTTCAGCGCCGCCCTGGGGCGGGTGGCCGTGTTTGCCAGGGAATGGCAGCCGGCCCCGGTCGGCGCAGGTCTTGGGCGAAAGGTGGTGGAGTTGGTTCCCCTCGCGGGCAACACGCCGGCGACTGGCATCCAACACTACGACTTGGTGCGCAACGCGGACGATTCCGCGGCGTTGCAGGTCACGTTCGCCGCGGGCGCTACCAATGCCACGGCGACGTTCGTGTTCGACCGAAGCGCCGTCGTGGAGATCCAGCCGGGCGCAAACTTCAATCGCGTGCGCCTGGAAGGACCGGTCGAGTACGGTATTCTGCCCAGCTTCGTTGGGGATGACCTTATCTATGGCGACGGTGTGGATTGGTCCGGAGGCACACTGTACGTTCCCGCCGAGAATGCTTTCCTCGGACTGTTGCCGGGCGAGAATGCCGAGTTGGTGATGACCTGGCCGCCAGGCCAACAGCAGATGCGCCTCGGGCGGGGCCACTAGATCGG
>JAKCAB010000737.1 GCA_021839785.1 bacterium
CCGTCACCGAGACCAACGTGCCGCTCGAACTCCACGCCATCGGCACGGCTCGCGCCTATGCCAGCGTCTCGGTGAAGGCGCGCGTCGATGGCCAGCTCGCCCGGGTGGCTTTCAAACCCGGCGACGAGGCCAAGCGCGGCGACCTGATTTTCGAGATCGACCCACGGCCGTTCCAGGCGGCGCTCGACCAAGCGGAGGCCGTGCTGGCGCGGGACGTGGCCTCGCTTCAGAACGCCGAGGCCGACAGGAAGCGCACGGATGAGCTGGCCGGCACCAAGGCGGTGCCCGCAACGGTGGTGGACGCCAACCGCGCGAAGGTCGCGACGTTCAAGGCGTCCGTCGAGGCGGACCAGGCCGCCGTCGCGAGCGCGAAGCTGGAGCTTTCGTTTTGTTCCATCACTTCACCGGTGGACGGCCGCCTGGGGCTGCTGCTCGTGGACGCCGGCAACATGGTCAAGAACAACGACACCATCCTCGTGATCGTGAACCAGACGCGGCCGATCTACGTGGACTTCTCGGCGCCGGAACGCTCGCTGCAAGACGTGCGGGCGGCGGCGGCCCGCGGTCCGTTGCGCGTGGAGGCGGCCACGCCGCAACACCCGGAGATGGCGGCGCTCGGCGAATTGGAAGTCGTGAACAACCAGGTGGACTCGACCACGGGCATGGTGTTGTTGCGGGCGAAATTCGCCAATGCGGACGAGCGTTTGTGGCCGGGGCAATTTTTGAACGTCACGCTGACGCTGGGCGAGTTGACCAACGTCACCGTGGTGCCTTCGCCCGTCGTGCAGACCGGCCAGAACGGCGACTTTGTCTTCGTCGTCAAAAGCGACGCCAGCGTGGAAAAACGGACGATCGTCACCGGCCCGCAACGCGGGAACGAGACAGTCATTACTCAGGGCGTCAAGGCGGGCGAAACCGTGGTGACGGACGGCCAGTTGCGCCTGGTGCCCGGCGCGAAGGTGAACGTGCAGCCGCCGGGTCAGCGCGCGGCGGACAAGCCAGGCAACGGCCCGGCGCCCGCCGTGGGGGCAGTCCCGGCGCCCAGATCGGACCGTGGCCATTCGCTGGCCGTGGAGGAAGTTCCACAGCCGGGATCGAACCGCGGCCGGTCTCCGGCCGCAGCGTTCGCGGACCTCACGCCACCCGTTGCAGACGCAGTTCGCCAACTTCGTCGCGACAACGTGCGCTGCTCCACGGCCAGGCTTTCGGATCCAACACCAAATGCGCTCTAACTGGATTGCTCTCGACGTAGCGGCGCGTCCGCAGTTCGTGCGCGGGATCGCGCATGAACGTGTCCCAGTAGTCCTCGGCCCAGAATTGGCCGCGGCGGCGCAGGCGTTTGTTCGCCGTGCGGGCCGTGTATTGCTTCACCTGGTCCATGATGCGGGAGAGCGGGGTGGTGCCGATTTGGAACAACGCGTGGACGTGATTGGGCATCACCACCCACGCCCGCAAATCGTAATACCGCCCGTGATAGAACCGCAGGGCCCCCTCGACGATCTGGGCGATCTCCGGACGACGCAGCGTGCATTCGCCCCGCCCCGCGTCCAGGTAAGCCTCCAACTGGAGGCGCCGCTGGCGGTCCTCCTCGATTTCGAGCAAGGCCGCCCATTCCGCGCGCACGGCGGACGGGAAACCATCCGCCAGCCGAAAGGTGACGAACTGGGTGAGACCCGGCTCGTCGCGATGGGGCAGGTAACCGCGCTCGTGCCAGCCGCGGAAACCGAGTCGCGCGTGGGCTCGTTGGGGCGGCGAACTCGCCCGGCGTTTCGCGGCGACGAGCTCCCGCACGCCGGGATTGTAGGGCGGCCCGGGACGCCTGGGTTTGTCGTCAACGGCCATGCGGCGATGAAGCGGCAAGGCCGTTCCCACGGCAAGTTCCGGACCGCGGCCGGTCCCCGGCCGCCCTGCAAGTCCGGGCCCGTGACCGGTCCCTGGCCGCCCCCTTCGTTCTCCCGTGATCGATCGCCGGCGGGCGCGAGCGTTTCTGATCCTCCAAGCCGCTGCGGCCGGGGACCGGCCGCGGTCCGGCGCAGCCTGCGCCGTGAGGCGCAACGGAGGTGCGCGTGAACATCTCGGAGCTGTTCATCCGCCGGCCGGTCATGACCACGCTGGTCATGTCGGGCATTCTGCTGTTCGGCGTCATCAGTTACCGCTACCTGGCGGTGAGCGACCTGCCCAATGTGGATTATCCCACGCTCCAGGTTTCGGCGAGCCTGCCGGGCGCCAGCCCGGAAACGATGGCTTCCGCCGTGGCGACGCCGCTGGAACGGCAGTTCACCACCATCGCCGGCGTGGACTCGATGTCCTCGGTCAGTTCACTCGGCCTTTGCCAGATCACCATCCAATTCACTTTGAGTCGGAACATCGACGATGCCGCGCAGGACGTGCAGGCGGCCATCGCCAAGGCCTCGCGTCTGCTGCCGCAAGGCATGCCCTCGCCGCCGACGTACAGCAAGGTGAACCCCGCCGACCAGCCGATCCTGTACATGGCGCTCACGTCGGACACCCTGCCGCTCTCGGCGGTGGATGAGTACGCGCAGACGCTCATGGCCCAGCGCATGTCGATGGTGAAAGGCGTGGCGCAGGTCGGCGTGTTTGGCGCGCAAACTTACGCCGTCCGCATCCAACTCGATCCCAGCGCGCTCGCCAGCCGTGGCCTCGGCATCGACGAGGTCCAGCAAGCGGTGGCGCAGGGCAACGTGAATTTGCCCACCGGCACGCTCGACGGGCCGAAGCAGGCATTTACCGTTCAGGCCAACGGCCAGTTGTACAAGGCGGCGGATTACCGACCGCTCATTGTGGCTTACCGGAACGGACAGCCCGTGCGGTTGGGCGACCTAGGCCGGGTCATCGACAGCGTGCAGAACGACAAGGTGGCCGCGTGGTTCAACACCACCCGCGCGATCATCCTCTTCGTGCAGCGTCAGCCGGGCGAAAACACGGTCGAAGTCGTGGACAACATCCGCGCCTTGCTGCCCACGCTGCGCGCGCAGTTGCCGGCGTCGGTTAACTTCGAGATCCTCTACGACCGCTCGCAGTCCATCCGCGAATCCGTGCACGACGTCCAGTTCACCCTCATGCTCACGGTCTGCCTGGTGGTGCT
>JAKCAB010000461.1 GCA_021839785.1 bacterium
CAAGACCTCCGGCGGCGCCCGGTGGAATTACCTGGCGGCCTGGGCGTACGCGGCCCAGAAGGCCGGTGGCGACGAGGCCAAGGCGCGCGATTTTGTGACCCGCCTCTTCGCGAACGTGCCGGTGTTGGACACAGGGGCGCGGGGCGCGACCACGACCTTTGTTCAACGCGGCATCGGCGACGTGCTGATCGCCTGGGAAAACGAGGCCTATCTCGCCCGCGCCGAGTTTGGCGCCGGCAAGTTCGAGGTGGTCACGCCCTCGCTGAGCATCCTGGCCGAACCGCCGGTGGCCTGGGTGGATCGCACGGTGAAACGGCACGGCACCGAGGCTGTGGCCAAAGCCTACCTGGAGCACCTCTACTCGCCCGAAGGCCAACGTATCGCGGCGAAGCATTTTTACCGGCCCCGCCTCGCGGAAGTGGCCGCCGAATACGCCGCGCAGTTTCCGAAGATCAAACTGGTTACCATCGATGAAGCGTTCGGCGGCTGGGCGAAGGCGCAGCCGCGGCATTTCGGCGAAGGCGGCATTTTCGATCAGATCACCCGCACGCGCCGTTGAGCCGCCCGGCGCTTCAACCTCAACTCCGTTCCTGATTTATGGCACGCATCTACGACGACATCACCCAGACGATCGGCAATACGCCGCTGGTTCGCTTGAACCGCACCGCCCAGGCCCATGGCGCCGTGGCCGAAGTGCTGCTCAAACTCGAATTCTTCAACCCGCTGTCCAGCGTCAAGGACCGCATCGGCGTGGCCATGATTGAGGACGCGCTGCAATCCGGCCAGATCGACGCGAACACCGTCCTCATCGAGCCCACCAGCGGCAACACCGGTATCGCGCTCGCGTTTGTGGCGGCCGCGAAAGGTTTGAAGCTGATCCTCACCATGCCCGAGACGATGAGCCTCGAGCGGCGCAAATTGCTCAAGGTGCTGGGCGCGCGGCTGGTGTTGACCGAAGGCCCCAAAGGCATGAAAGGCGCCATCGCCAGGGCGGAGGAATTGCGGGCGAAGATTCCGAACAGCGTGATCCTGCAGCAGTTTTCGAATCCATCGAACCCCGCCATCCACCGGCGGACCACCGCCGAGGAAATCTGGCGTGACACCGACGGCCGGCTGGACTTTGTCGTGGCCGGAGTCGGCACGGGCGGCACGATCACCGGCGTGGGCGAGGTGCTCAAACCGCGCCTGCCCGCGCTCAAGATCGTGGCGGTGGAGCCCGCTGGCTCGCCGGTGATTTCGGGGGGCCAACCCGGACCGCACAAGCTGCAAGGCCTCGGTGCCGGCTTCATCCCCGAAAACCTGAATCGCGCGGTGGTGGACGAAACCATCACCGTGAAGGAAGAAGACGCCGCGGCGGTCTCGAAGCAGATCAATCGGACCGACGGCATCCCGGTCGGCATCTCCAGCGGGGCGAGCGCCTGGGCGGCGCTCCAGGTCGCGAAGCGGCCGGAGAACGCCGGCAAACGCGTGGTGGCGATCATTCCTTCGTGCAGCGAGCGCTATCTTTCCTCCTGGCTGTTCGCCGACGTCGGCCTCGAAAGCGATCCGGTGGAAGACCTCTTCCAAGGCGCATAAATCCTTTGCGCCACCGCTCCGCCCTCTTAAGCTGAGCCAGCGTCAACCAGTGCCGCATGGCTGCCCGACCCTTTAACGTGCTACCGGGCTTTCGCCGGACCATGGGCTACACGCTCGTTTACCTGAGCGTGATCGTCCTCCTGCCCACGGCGGCGTTGTTCCTGCGATTGCTCGGCCTGTCCTGGGGCGAGTTCTGGCAACTCGCCGCCTCCGACCGTGCATTGGCCGCGTATCGGCTCACCTTCGGCGCCTCGTTCGTGGCGGCGCTTCTCAACGCCCTGTTCGGCACGCTGGTGGCGTGGGTGCTGGTCCGTTACGAGTTCCCCGGCAAACGCCTGTTCGACGCGCTGGTGGACTTGCCGTTCGCGCTGCCAACAGCGGTGGCCGGTCTCACCCTCTCGAGTCTGTTCGCCGCGAACGGCTGGTTGGGCCGGTGGCTGGTGCCGCTGGGCATCCAAGGCGCGTACACGCGGTTGGGCGTGGTGATCGCGCTCACGTTCATCGGCCTGCCGTTCGTCGTGCGCACGTTGCAGCCAGTGCTGCAAGGCTTCGAGACCGAGGTCGAAGAAGCGGCGGCCACGCTCGGTGCCGGACGGTGGCGCACGTTCCTCACTATCATCGCGCCGACGTTGCTGCCGGCGGTGCTGACCGGCTTCGCCCTCGCCTTTGCCCGCGCGATCGGCGAGTACGGCTCGGTCATTTTCATCGCGGGCAACAAGCCGTTCGAGTCCGAGATCGCGCCGCTGCTGATCGTGATCCGGCTCGAGGAGTTCAATTATGCCGGCGCCATCGCCATTGCCGTCGTGCTGCTCGCCTTGTCGTTCGTGCTGCTGGCCGTCATCAACCTCCTCGAACGCTGGGCCAGCGCCTGGCAACGTTGAACCATGTCCGGCGCCGCCAAATCGCGTTTACTCGCACAGCGCACTCGCGGGCACGGCCCCGAGGAGGGCGGGCTCGCGCGGCGATTCTTGATCGGCGCGGCGGTGCTGTTCCTCACCGTGTTCCTGGTCCTGCCGCTGGTGAACGTGTTCTGGCAGGCGCTGGCCAAAGGCGGGCGGGCGTACCTGGCGGCGCTGGCCGAGCCGGACACCATCGCCGCGGCGAAGTTGACGCTGCTGGTGGCGGCCATTGCGGTGCCGCTGAACACCGTGTTCGGCGTGGCCGCTGCGTGGGCGATCGCCAAATTCCAGTTTCGCGGCAAGGCGTTTCTGATCACGCTCATCGACCTGCCATTCGCGATTTCGCCCGTCGTGGCGGGGCTGATTTACCTGGTCCTGTTCGGCATGCAGGGCTACCTCGGACCCTGGCTGGACGCGCACGGCATTCGCATCGTTTTCAACGTGTCGGGCATCGTGCTGGCCACGGTCTTCGTCACTTTTCCATTCGTGGCGCGGGAACTCATCCCGGTGATGCAGGCCACCGGCACCGACCAGGAACAGGCCGCGCTCACGCTGGGCGCCAGCGGGTGGCGGACGTTCTGGCAGGTCACGCTGCCGTCGGTGAAGTGGGGGCTGCTTTACGGCGTGATTCT
>JAKCAB010000336.1 GCA_021839785.1 bacterium
GGACGTTTCGGGGTGCGGGTGGAAACGTCGAGATTCGTCGCGGTGCCGTGCATCGGCTCTGGCGGTTTCATGCCATCTGCGGGGCGGGGATTGGGCTGGCGGTGCTGGGGCTGCACCTGTTCCACACCGGGCTGGGACTCGACTTGTATCTGGCCAATCTGCTCGCGATCGGGCTGGTCACGTTGTGGAACTTCGGGCTGAACGCGCGCTTTAACTGGCGCGGCATCGGGAAGACATAGCGTCGGCAGTCAGTGCCACGTTCTGCGGTGGCTTCAACCTTGCCGGGGCGGGCGCCCTCGCTATGCTCCAGTCATGACTTCACTACTGGCTGACCGCTGCCGGCGCGCGGCGGCACGTCGCTGCCTTGGGCGCGGCGCCGCCTGGCTGGCCTTGACGCTGGTGCTGGCCTCGTGCTCCAAGTCCGCCCCGGCCGCGGGCGGCGGCGACGAGTTCACCCGCGTGATGAACACGGGCAAAAACTACTACGACCAGGGCCAGGTCGAGAAGGCGTTGCCGCTGTTCGAGCGCGCGGTCCAGTTGGAGCCGTCGCGGACCGATGCCTTGCTCAACCTCGCCAACGCCTACCTCCTGCTTAACCAGCCGGAGCAGGCGCTTGCCCGCGCGGAGCAGGCGCTGAGTTTCGATCGCAACCTCGCCGCGGCGTATTACGTCGCCGGTTGCGCGCACCTGCGATTGCGCCAGGTGGAGGACGGCGTGAAGGCGCTGTTTTCGGCGCGCGACCTCGATCCCACCGTGGCCGCCGTGCATTACCAACTGGGCCGCGGACAGGCGGAGCTGGGGCAAATGGACGACGCGGTCGCGTCGCTGCGCGAAGCGGTGCGGCTCGAGCCGGAGCACGCGGCGGCCTGGTACGCGCTGGGCCAGGCGTTGATCCGGTCGGGCCAGCAGGACGAAGGGCTCAAGGCCATCAAGCGGAACGAGGAGTTGCGCGCGAAGAACCCCGCCGCGCTGGCGAACGCCGCCACTTACGAGCGCTGCCAGTTCACCCAGGCGCTCGCCCCGCAAAAGATCGAGAAGCCGGACCCGAACGGCATCGCCGTGACGTTTGCAGACGCCACGGCGGCAGCGTTCGGCGCGGACGCGGCGAAGTATCGCGGCCCGCTGGCGGTGATGGATTTCAACCGTGACGATCACATCGGCCTGTTCGTGGCGGAAGGTACCAACGCCTTTCGCACGCTGGCGCATCAGGGCGGCAAGTTCGCGCCGCTGGGCGAACCGCTGCCATTGAAGGCGGACGCCGGTTTCGTGCAGGCGATCACCGGCGACCTGAACAATGACCGTTACGAAGACCTGGTGGTGCTGGGCGAAACCGCGTCGCAGGCGTTCCGCTTCGCGACGAACGCCGCCGCGCGCGACCTCACGAAAGCCTCCGGCCTAGGCGGTTTGGTGGGTCGCTCCGCCGCGCTCGTGGACCTCGACTTCACCGGCAAGCTGGACCTGCTGGCGGTCCTGCCCGACGGCAGCGGCGTGCGGGTGCTGCGGAACCTGGGCAACATGTATTTCAAGGACATCACCGCCACGTCCGGCGTGCCGGCGTCGGTGACTGGCGCGCGGCAGATCGTCATCGATGACTGGAACAACGACGACCTGATGGACGTGTTCGTTTCGCGCGACGGCCAGCCACCGCTTTATCTCCAAAAGGAACGCGGCGGGCCGCTGGTGCCCACGAACCTGCCGCCGGTCCAGCTCGCCGGCACCGTGCTCGCCATCGGCGACGTGAATGGCGATCTGCGGACCGACCTGCTGGTCGGCGCGCCGGACCACGTGGATCTGTTACTGGGCGGCATCAACGTCGCCCACCGCCTGCCGATCGCGGTGCCGGGGCTGTCGTTGCTCAAGCTGATCGATTACGACAACGACGGCTGGCTCGACGTGTTCGCCGCGGGCGAGGCCGGTCTCCAGGTCTGGCGCAACGTCGGCGACAGCGAATTCGCGAACGTCACGGCGCGGCTCGGCTTGGACAAAAATGTGGCCGGGCGCGTCGAGGACATCGCAGCCGCGGACTTCGACCAGGACGGCGACACCGACGTGGCGGTGAGCTTGGCAGGGCAGGGCTTGAAATTCCTCCGCAACGACGGCGGCAACGCCAACCACCAGCTCAAGCTCCGGCTGATCGGCAACCGCTCGAATGCCAGCGGCCTGGGCATCCGCATCGAGGTCGCCTCGGGCAGCTTCCGCGTCCACCGCACCGTGCAAAGCCTGCCGGTTGAAATCGGCGTGGGACCGCGGGACTCGATCGAGTCGCTCACCGCGCGCTGGTTTGACCTGCCTTACAACATCGTGGACGTGAAGCTGGAGACGCCGCCGCGCACGCTGGAGATTCCCGAGCCGGTCCTGCCCACCGGCTCGTGCCCGTACCTGTACGCCTGGGACGGCGAGCGGTTCCGGTTTGTGTCGGACATCCTCGGCTCCGCGCCGATGGGTTTGCGCGTGAGCGACACCGTTTTTGCGGACGCCGATCCGCACGAGTTCGTCTGGCTGGGCAACGAAACGATGTTCCCGCCGCGCGATGGCCAGTACACCGTGCAGATCACCGAGGAACTGCGCGAAGTGCTCTACCTGGATGAAGCGAAACTCGCCGTCGCGGACCACCCGCCCGGTACAGAAGTGCACACGACCGACAAGTTCCGACCGGGCAAACCGTTTCCGCCCGGCGAAATCTGGACGCTGCAAAACCGCGTGCCGCTGCGCCAGGCGACGCGGCTGGACGGCAGCGATTGCACCGAATTGTTGCAAACCGTGGACGACCGGCGGGTGTCGCCACCGCGGTTGCGCATCCCGCAATTGCGCGGCCTGGCCGAGCCGAACGGTGTGGTGCTCGACTTTGGTGCGCTGCCGGTCGGGAAACCGCTGGTGCTGGCGCTGACCGGCTGGCTGCGCTTTGGCGGCGGCATGGCCAATGTGGCGGCGTCGCACGACCCGGACCTGCCGTTCCCGTTCCCGCAACTCGAGGTCGAAACCTCCGCCGACCATTGGCAGGCGGTGGACGTGGTGGCGGGAGCGCCTTCCGGCAAGACCAAGACCATCCTCATCAACCTGGCGGGCAAGCTGCCGCCGGGCAGCCAGCGGCTACGGCTCACGACG
>JAKCAB010000621.1 GCA_021839785.1 bacterium
AACCCTTTGACCCGCTGCCCGGCGCCCAACAGATTTGCCGCCATGAAAATCCTGTCCACCTCAGCCCTGCTCGTGTGGGCTTCGCTGCTCGCGCTGCCGTTTAACCTGCGCGCGGCCGAGCCGGCCCGCGACGAAGCCTTCCTCTTCACTTCGTTTCGCGGCAACGGCGAGGACGGCTTGCACCTCGCCTTGAGCCACGATGGCTTTCGCTGGACGGCTCTGAACGGCGACCGGCCATTTCTGCGGTCGGAGATCGGCAACAAATTGATGCGCGACCCGTGCCTGGCGCAAGGCCCGGACGGCACGTTCCATCTCGTCTGGACGACCGGCTGGACCGCCGAGAGCGGCAAGGTCATCGGCTACGCGCGCTCGCGTGATCTGGTTCACTGGTCTGCGCCCCGCGGCATCGCGGTCATGCAGCGCGAGCCGCAGACGCGGAACGTCTGGGCGCCGGAGTTGTTCTACGACGCCGCCCACGCGCGCTGGCTGATCTTCTGGTCGTCCACGATTCCAGGCCGGTTTCGCGAGACCGACGCCACCGGCGACGATGGCTACAACCATCGCATCTATTTCACAACCACGAAGGACTTCGAGACGTTCGGCGAATCGCGGTTGTTCTTCGATCCCGGCTTCAATTGCATCGACGCCACATTGTTGAAGGCCGACGACACGTTTTATCTCATTTTCAAGGACGAGCGGAAAAATCCGTTGAAGAAGAATCTGCGGTTCGCCACGGCCCGCGCGGCTGCCGGGCCGTTCGGTCCGCCGTCCGAGCCATTTACTGGCGACTGGGTCGAAGGCCCGTCGGCGATCCGGATCGGCGACTGGTTTTACGTCTATTTCGACCACTACGCGTCGCCGCATTACTACGGCGCGGTGCGCACCAGAGATTTCAAGACCTGGGAGGACGTGTCCAAGCAGATGACATTCCCGCGCGACCACCGGCACGGCACCGTGCTCCGGATCTCCAATCAACTGGCCGCCGCGCTGGCCGGGTCCGCGAAATGACTCACTTGGACGGCGGCTGGCGCCGCGGTTACTCGCTGATCCGCACGCCTTCGAGCGTCAAATAAAGCGGCTGTGGCCCCACCGCGAAGCTAAGTCGGTCGGAACTGAGCGCGATCTTCCGGCCTGGCCCGGCATTGGAAGAAGCGGCGAGGGACGAACCTTGGGACTCGACGACAACTCCGCCAGCGTCGGATGTTTTCACGGAGGCGCGCGCGCGCAATTTAACCGGCACCCTCACGGAGTGCGGGGCATCGAGCGTCCAAACGGCCAGCTTGGGAGCGGCGCGCCGCTTGACGAACAGCAGCACGTAGTCGCGGTCGCTGGCAACGCTGACTCGCTTCTCGATCCGGTAACCCGTCAGTTCGGTGGTGAGAGTTTTGATCGCCAGGTAAGCCGGCTTCGGCGCCAATTGATCGGTCACGACGCCGAAGTTGTGTTCGCGTTCGGCGGCGTCGGTGCCGTCGTTTTTCCAGTCGTACCAGATCGACAACGGCACGCCGGCGAGGAGGTTCGCCAACTGCTGGCGCGCGGCAAAAGCGGCCTGGGTTTCGAGCGAAACGCCGCGGGTGTGCGAGGCGTAGCCCCACTCGCCGCTGATGATCGGCAGGTTCTTTTTCCGGGGCGGCGCGTATTTGGCGATCAAGGCGCGGAGTTTGGCATAATCCTCGGCGGCGGTTTCCGGTGGCTTCGCGTAATTCCGGTACGGGTGGATGCTGACGGCGTCGAGGTACTCGAGCGCGCCGCCGGCGAAGAAAGTTTCCAGGAAAGGCAACGGCACTTCCGAGGTGGCCGGCCCGATGATCGTGGCCTTCGGGTCCGCCGCGCGGATGGCCTTGCAGGTCGCGAGGGCCAGCGTGGTGTATTGGACCACGTCCGGCTTGGGTTTCCAAAAGGAGATGTTCGGCTCGTTCCAGATTTCCCAGATCACGCGCCGGCATTGGAAATGCGTGGCCGCGGCGGCGGCCCAGCGGGCGAACGCGGCGACGCTCTCCGGGTGTTGCGGCGACGCGGTGTCGCGATGCTCGCCGCCGAAAACCGGGTTGCGCGCCGTGACCGTTTCCTCGTACAGCGGGTTCGAGTAATCGAGGATCAAGATCGCCCGCAGGCTGCGCCGTTCCAGGTTGCCGATCAGTTCCTCGTACGCCGACCAGTCGTACTCGCCCCGCCGGCGCTCGATCCCCGCCCAGCCAAGGTCCATCCGCACGAATTTGAAACCCGCGGCGGCAATCAGGTCGAGATCGGCGGCATGACCGCGGTTGAAATGGATGTTCACGCCGACGCCTTGCGGGAGCGTGAGCGGTGGCAGGTCGGCGGCGAGCGCCGTGAACAGAGCAGTCGTCCAGGCCAGGAGGAGGTGTTTCATACGTTCTTTTTCAGCAAGCGACGCACCCGCCGCAGTTGGCGGCCAAAGACCTGCGGATACCGGCGGCGGAGGGCGAATTCAAGACGTTTCTGGGTCCAGCCGGCGAGCACTTGCTGGCCGAGGACAACCACAGGCAGGACCAGCCGGTAGCCGAGGGGGATGCGGGCCAACGCTTTGGGTTGGGCGAGCACGTTGACTTCGGAAAAAGGAATGCCGTGCTGGAGCAGGAAAAGCTTGAAGCGCCGGCAACGCACACAGCCCGGTAAAGCGTAGATTGTGACCCTCAGCGAAGAGTTGTCCATGCACCCTGCCTGCCGCTTGCTCCAAGGTTTTGTCATGGGAGGGTTGGTGGAGCCGAGGGGAGTCGAACCCCTGACCTTCTCATTGCGAACGAGACGCTCTACCAACTGAGCTACGACCCCAACCCTGCCCGGGCGCGCCGGCCCAACTCGTAAGCCGTGGGCGCCCACACGCGGACGACTATGCGGCCCCGGCCAAACGCGGCAAGCCCAAATCGCCGCCAAATCCGACACCCACTGCACTTCCCCGCGCAATCGCCCGGGCGGGTCAACGCCGCAGGAACTTGGCCACGGCTTCGGTGCGCGTCCGGACCTGGAGTTTCTCGTAAATCCGGCGGATGTACGTGTGAACGGTCTCGTAGCTGATGCCCAACTTCTCCGCGATTTCCTTGTAGATCAGGCCCTGGCTGAGGCAGTCGAGCACTTCCTGCTCCC
>JAKCAB010000081.1 GCA_021839785.1 bacterium
GCCCGAAGAACTGGCCGAGCGGCTCACCATGCTCGGCCTCGAAGTCGAGGGCGTCGAAAAGCTCGGCGGCGAATTCGACGGCATCGTGGTCGCGCAGGTCATCACTCGCGACAAGCACCCCAACGCCGACAAACTCTCGGTCTGCCGCGTCAACGACGGCCGGGGCGAGCGCCAGATCGTTTGCGGCGCGCAGAATTTCCAGGCCGGCGACAAGGTGCCGCTGATCCTGCCGGGCGCGTCGCTGCCGGCGAAGCCCGGCGAGGCGCCGTTTACGATCAAGGTGGGCAAGATTCGCGGGGTCGAATCGCACGGCATGATGTGCTCGCCCAAGGAACTCGGCCTCGCCGAGGACGCCAGCGGCTTGATGATCCTGCCCGCGGACGCGCCGGTCGGCCAGCCGTTGGCCGAACAGCTCGGGCGCGCGGGCAGCGACGTGGTCTATGACCTCGAGGTCACGCCGAACCGGCCGGACTTAAACAGCGTCCTCGGCATTGCGCGCGAAATCGCCGCTGTCACCGGCAATCCGCTCAAAGTTCCAGAAGTCAGAAGTCAGAAGTCAGAAGTCAGGACGGAGGAACTGGTCGCGGTTCGCATCGAGGACGCCGAGCTTTGCCCGCGCTACACCGCGCGGGTGGTGCGCGGCGTGAAGATCGGCCCCAGCCCGGCCTGGTTGCGCTCGGCGCTCGAAAAAGTCGGTCTGCGCTCGATCAACAACGTCGTCGATGTCACGAATTACGTGATGCTGGAATGCGGCCAACCGCTCCACGCCTTCGATTACCACCTGATCGCGCAGGCGGCGGACGGCAAGCCGACCATCGTCATCCGCCGCGCGCACAACGGCGAGTTGTTCGTCACGCTCGACGGCCAGAAGCACACGTTGACGAGCGAGAACCTGCTTATCGCCGACGCGCAAAAGGGCATCGCCCTGGCCGGCGTCATGGGCGGGCAGAACTCGGAGATCAACGATGCCACGGTGGATGTCCTGATCGAAAGTGCGTACTTCAGCCCCACGAACATCCGGCGGACCTCCAAGCAACTTGGCCTCCGCACCGATGCCAGCTACCGCTTCGAGCGCGGCGCGGACATTGGCCTCAGCGATTGGGCCAGCCAGCGCTGCGCACAGCTCATTCTCGAAACGGCCGGCGGCGAATTGGCGGCGGGCGTGGTCGATGCCTACCCGGCGCCGGTCGAGCCGCGGCAAATCACTCTCCGACACCGGAAGGTCAACGAGTTGCTCGGCATCGAGCTCAGGCCGGAAGAGATCGAGTTTTACCTGGGCCAGATCGGGCTGAAGATCGTCGGGCGCAAACCACAGCCGGTTGGTGCCGAATCCGAGGCCGCGCCGGTCACTTTCCGCATCCCGACCTGGCGTGTGGACCTCAAACGTGAGGCCGATCTGACCGAGGAAGTCTGCCGGTTGCACGGCGTGGACAAGATTCCGGCCACCCCACCGCGCGGCGCGCTCGGTGCCAACGACTACGACGCGGTCCACGACCAACTGGCTGAAGCGCGACGCATCCTCAGCGGCCTGGGGTTGAGCGAGGCGCAGGGCCAGACGCTGGTCTCGGCAGAGGCGGCCCGGCTTGCCGCACCCGCTGAATCACTGGTGATGCTCGCCAACCCGCTGAGCAGCGACATGAACGCGCTCCGGCCCAGCCTGCTGCCTGGTCTGCTCGATTCGCTCCGCCACAACGTCAGCCGGCAGAACCTCGACCTCGCGCTGTTCGAGGTCGGTCGCGTTTTTGGCGCAAGCCGCGCTGCCAACGGCAATCCGGCCAAGGAGACGGCGCCGCCAATCGAGGGTCGTCGCGTGGCGATCGCGCTGACCGGCCAGCGGAATCCCGGTTTTTGGGCCGGGGCGGAACGTGACGCGAAATTCGACCTCGGCGACCTCAAGGGCATCGTCGAAGAGTTTCTCGACCAGTTCGGCCTGCGTGGCGTGAGCTACGCCAAGCGCGAAGGCGGCACCGCGCTTTTCCTCGAATCCGCCGTCATCAGCCTGGGTGGTCGCGTGGCACTCGGCGAGCTGGGGCAACTCCTGCCGCCGCTCGCGAAACGATACGACCTGCGCGACGCGGTCTGGCTGGCGGAATTGGACCTCGACCAGTTGCTCGCCCGGCGCAACGCCGGCAAGGCGTTCAAGGCGTTGCCGCAGTTCCCCAGCATTCGGCGCGACGTGGCAATGCTCGTGCCGGAAAGCGCGACCCACGAGGCAGTGCTGGCCGCCGTGAAACAGGCAAAGGCCGCCAACCTCGAGTGCGTGGAGCTTTTCGACGTGTTCCGCGGCCAGAACGTCCCGGCCGGCCAGAAGAGCGTGGCCTACGCGTTCACCTACCGGGGCGCCGACCGCACCCTGACCGATGCCGAGGTGAACACCGCGCACGAACGGCTAGTCGGCGTGCTCAAGGACCGCCTCCACGCGGTCGTCCGGGACGCTTAGCCGCGCCAGCCGAGATCGGCTTGCACGCTTGAACCGCCCAAGGAACCGAAGCGAAGGCGGCGCCGCGGCCAATGGCTCTGCAGCGCGTTCGGTTTGGAGGCGCGCGCGTTCCCAAATTCCGGTGCGCCGGAGCTTGAACCGGTAGCCAAGCCCCACCAGGAAGGACAGCACGATCTCGCGGGGCGCCAGATACCGCCATTGACGGCGGAGACGACCGAGCATCGCCGGCCAGGAATAAAAGTAGCGCAGCATCGCGGCGTGGGCCGTCGTGAGCTGACCGGTCGCCAGACGCGCCGGCCGAAAAACGACATGCCCCAAGTCGTAATGCTCCCAGTCGCGATCCAGGATGCGCCCTTCCGCGGACATTCGCGCAAACAGGGGTGTGCCCGGCAAAGGGGTCAGCACGGTCAACTGCAGCGCGTCCAGTCCGGCGTTACGGAGAAAGCACGCGGTCAACTCCAGCGTGTCCGGGGTGTCCTGATCGAATCCCAACACGATCGCGCCCATGACCGCGATCCCGTGATCGTGGAACCGGCGGATGGCTCCGGCGTAGGCCTCGGCGCGGTTGAAGGACTTCGCCGCGCCATCGAGACTTGCCTGGGAAAGGCTCTCCAAGCCCACAAAAACTCCCCGGCAGCCACTGCGACGCAAGAGGTCCAGGAATTCCGGGTCGCGAGCGACGTGGACCCCCATCTGGGCAAACCACCGTCGCCTCAGTGGCAGAAGTCCGGTGAGCAACTGGCGGGCGTACTCGCGATCAGCCACGAGGTTGTCGTCCATGAACAAGAAGCACCGGCCCGGCAGAGACCGGACTTCCTCCAAGACCTCGTTGACCGGACGGGTTTGGAAGCGACTTCCAGAGAACGCCGCGATGGAGCAGAATTCGCAGCCGAACCGGCAACCGCGCGTGGCCTGCACCACTGCCGGGGTGAGGTACGCGCCACGACACAAGAGCGAGCGGTTCACCCGCAGCCGGGCGAAGTGGTCGGGGGCCTGGCGGTAGTAAGGCTGCAAGGAACCTTGGCGGAAGTCCTCGAACATTTGTGGCAGGCTGGCCTCCGCGTCGCCGATGCACACGGCGTCGCCGTGTCGGATGGCTTCCTCCGGCATCAGGGAAGGATGGTAGCCCCCCAAGATCACGGTCTTGCCCCGCTGCTTGAACGCGTGGGCCAGTTCGTAGGCCCGTGGCGCGTTGAAGGTCATGAACGACAAGCCTACGACATCTGCGTCACTGTCGAGGTCCACCGATTCCACGCTCTCGTCGATGATCCGGCAGTCCACGAAGTCAGGCGCAGCCGCGGCCACCGCCAGCGGCGTGAGCATCGAGAAGCGGAAGACCCGCATGCGCAGAGACGGGCGATGGCGGCGCGCGGTCATGCGAAAGGCGCGCGCCGCGGGGCAGACGATCAGGAACTTGAGCCGGGGTTTCACGACGGTTTCATAAGCCGGAATGCCCGCGGGGCGCGAATTGATAATCCGCGGGTTCGATTCGACGGGCACGATGAACGGCGACTCCCGGCATGCCGCCGGAATATCGCTCCCCCGCCCCGCGCGCTTCTGGCCACCAATTGCAGCTCAGCGGCGCAGTCGGAGAATTCGCTTGGCGGTCTTGC
Organism: bacterium; assembly: GCA_021839785.1. The sequence goes on from JAKCAB010000081.1 coordinate 4,054, forward strand.
TGATTCTTCACCGAATCGTGATGGACAAAGCCGCCATCGCGTGTCTATACACTCTCCTTTGCCTCGTCCGGCGTGGTCCGGGCGGGGTCTTTGCATTGGCCATGAAACATCTGTTGAGCCTGGAAACGATGCCCCGCGAGGACATGGAACGCGTGCTTCGCGAGGCCACCCACTTCAAACGCGACCGGACCACGCACGCGAAGCCGCTGGCCGGCCAGACTTGGGCGATGATTTTCTCCAAGTCATCCACGCGCACGCGCGTCTCGTTCGAGGTGGGCATCCACGAACTGGGCGGCCGGCCGCTGTTTTTGAACGCGAACGATATTCAGCTCGGGCGCGGCGAACCGATCAAGGACACGGCGCGCGTCCTCGGCCGGATGGTTCACGGCACGGTGATCCGCACGTATGGGCAACGCGACGTGGAGGAGTTCGCCCGCTTCTCCGGGATTCCGACCGTCAACGCGCTCACCGACGAGGAGCATCCCTGCCAGATCCTCACGGATATTTTCACCTACGAGGAACTGCGGGGTTCGATCGCAGGGCGTGTGGTGACGTTCGTCGGCGACGGCGCCTGTAACGTGGCCAATTCGTGGCTATTCGCGGCGGCCAGGCTGGGTTTCGAGCTGCGCCTCGCGGCACCGCGCAATTACCAACCGCCGGCTGATCTCGTGAAGCGGGCGGGCGGGCGGGTGGTCGTCACCGAGGATTGCCGGGCGGCCGCGGCTGGCGCCGACGTGCTTTACACGGACGTCTGGGTGTCGATGGGCAAGGAAGCGGAGCAGGCCCAGCGACTGGCCGATCTGTTCGGCTATCAAATCAACGCTGATCTGGTGAAACTGGCCAAGCCGGACGCGCTGGTCATGCACTGCCTGCCGGCCTATCGCGGCAAGGAGATCGACGAGGCGACGTTCGAGGCGCACGCGGCGACGATCTTCACGCAGGCCGAAAACCGCCTGCACACCCAGAAGGCGATCCTGAACTGGCTGGTTTCGTGAAGACCGCCCTGGCCATCGCCGCCCACCCGGACGACATCGAGTTCCTGATGGCCGGGACGCTGTTGCTGCTCGGCGCGGCGGGGTGGAAACTGCATTACCTGAACCTTGCCAGCGGCAATTGCGGCAGCATGGTGAACACGCCCGCCCAAACACGCGCGATCCGGCGCCGCGAGGCGCAGGCCGCCGCGAAACAGCTTGGCGCGCGCTGGCACCCGCCGTTCGTCGATGACGCGGAAATCTTTTACGAGGACCGCCTGTTGCGGCGGGTGGCAGCGGTCGTCCGCGAGGTGCAACCCACGATCGTGCTCACACACTCGCCGCAGGACTACATGGAAGACCACATGAACGCCTGCCGGGTGGCGGTCACGGCGGCATTCGTCCGCGGCATGCCGAATTACCGCACAGTGCCAGTGCGCCGCCCGACGTCGCAACCGGTCACGGTTTATCATGCCTTGCCGCACGGTCTGCGGGACGGCCTGCGGCGGCGCATTGTTGCCGGGGCCTTCGTCAACACCACGTCCGTCCAAGCCACCAAGCGTGCCGCCCTCGCCTGCCACCGCAGCCAGAAGGACTGGCTCGACGCCACGCAAGGCATGGATTCGTACCTCGACGCGATGGACGACATGGCCCGCGCGGTGGGCCGGATGTCGCGGCGGTTCGACTTCGCCGAAGGCTGGCGTCGCCATTCGCACCTGGGTTTCTGCACCGAAGCGGACGATCCGCTGCGCGAAGCGCTGGGAGCCGCTTACGCGGTGAACCGGGCTTGCGAACGCGCGCTGGAATCGCCGGCTTAAGCGCGCGCCGCGGGGGCGTTCAGACGTAAAGCACCGACTGCAGATCGCGGACCACGACGCTCATGAACGGGTAACGCTTGTCGGGCTCGCGCTCCAGGCACTTGAGGACGATCCGTTCGAGCGCGAGCGGCAAATCGGGGTTCACCTCGCGCGGGGTGACGAAGTCGATGCTGCGGTCGAGGTGCCGGCTGAGAATCTCATCCGCGTTCTCGCCCGGAAACGGTTTGCGAAAGGTCAGGAATTCGTAGGCCGTCACTCCGAAGGCGAAGATGTCGGCCCGGTGGTCCACCGGTTCGCGGAGGAGCTGTTCCGGCGACATGTAGGCCGGCGTGCCGGGATTGGCACCCAGCTTTTCGGCGAATTCCGGGCGTTTGAGCGCGAGGTCGAAATCCACGAGGCGTACGCTGCCGTTGCGGGTGATCACCAGGTTCTCAGGCTTGAAATCCAGGTGCATGTAGCCGCTTTCGTGGACGTGCTCCAGCGCCTGCGCGGCGTCGATGAGCAGGTTCCCCGCGATTTCCTCGAGGGTGGGGTCGGACTGGGCCATCAGCATCTTCAGGTTCGACCCTTCGACATACTCCATGGCCAGATAGTGGGTGCCGTCAATCTTGCCGTGGCCGAGGTAACCGATGACGAACTCGTGGTTGTGAATGTGGGAAAGGATTTCACAGCCGCGCAGGAAGCGTCGGCGGGTGGTGAAGTCGAACCGGCTGGTTTCGCGCAGGCAGCGAATGGCGCAGGTCTGTTTGTTCGCATCCGTGGCGAGCCAGAGGTCGGCCATGCCGCCGCTGTTGATCAACTCGAGCAGATAGTACGGCCCAAACGGCCCCGGCCAACGCCGGCCTTCGCTGTCCACCTTTGCTTTGGCGCCAATGCCCAACATGTGCGTGGGGATGTCTAGCACCGCGCGCCGCGGCTGCCAAGCCGGCCACCCCGTCGCAGGCCGGTGCGTCTGGACGCACACCCCATGTTGGCGGACATCGCCTCGCAAGCTACTTGGGCGAGACCAGTTTCTGGAACTCGGGCAGGCCTTGCAGGCTGGTGAAGCGCGGATCGGCGGCCGCGGTTTGCTGCAAGTTGGAACTCCGCGGATCGGCGGTGTGGCGTTGCTGGCTGAGTTGGAGGGCCACCTTCAATGTCTGGAGCGCCTCGGGGGTTTTCGACTGCGCCGCCTGCGCGCCCGCCAGGTCGTACCAAACCTCGGGGCTGTCGGGCATGAGCTTGACCAGACGCGTCAACGCCGGTTCCGCCCGCGCGTACAAGCCCAGTTGCACGTAGGCGTTGGCGATGGACAGCAGCGGGCCGGCCTCCACGTTGGTCCGCGCGACCCAATCGTCGAAGATGGCAAAGGCTTCGTTGGTGCGCTGCGTTTGCATGTACGCGGAAACCAGATCGAAGGCCGCCTTCAGGTTGGTGCGATTGGTTCGGTAGCGCTGATCGAGCGTGCTCAACTGCGTTTGGGCCTCGGCCTGCAAGGAGCCCGCCGTCTTCCAACCGCGTACCTGGTCCACGATGCTCTGCGCAAAGACGCTTTCCGGATCGAACTTCTGCATCGTGGTCGCGACCTCCAAGGCGTCGTCCAGCCGGTTGAGTGTGGCCAACAACTGGATGTAGCGCGTGGCCGTCTCGGGACTGTACGGACAGAAGGCGAACGCCTGCTTGAACGCAAAGTCGGCTTCCTTGGCCAGGCGCGCGCGCTCCTCGGGTTTGCGGGAATCGATGTAGCGCCAGTAGTAAAGGCCGGCGATGGAGTTGCGCAGTTTGGAGAAGGCCTTTTGCCCGTCGTTGTCGCGCACGAACTTCGGGTCGCCGGGGTAACCGCGGAGGTCGCCACGCACATACACCCGGTCCACAAACTGGCAGATTTGCTCGACCGGCGTGTCATAGGTGATCCAGTTCCCGCACAGCCGCTCGGAGTAGCGCGACCAGAACTCGTGGTCTTTGCGGAGCATTTCGTCGGTGATCTCCGCGACCGGCTGGCGGTTGATCTTCATGATGATGCCGTACGGCGTCAGATGCGGGTACATCCAGTCGAGCGGGAAGCTTTCCTCGACGAAGAACTCGTTGGTGGGATTCTGGTCGAAAATGACCTTGGTCAGCAGCCCGTTAATGGCCATCACCGCCGTCTGGCCGGCCACCTGCACGCGCCCGTCGGGCGACACGTTCACGACCTCCCCTTGACGAACCTGCTTGGGCTCGTTGGGAAAGCGCTGGTCGTGAAGGTAGCGTGTCTGGACTTCGGTGATGTAATTCGTGAACGCCCAGTTCAGGTCCAGCGGCGAAGGGGTGTGGATCTCTTTGGCGGGATAAACCCCTTCGGCCCGCCGTCGCGCCTCCACCCGGCTGCCCCAATTCAGGAGCATATTGTCGAACGGGCGCACGACATTGGTGAAACTGCCCACAAATCGAGCGAGCCCCGAGGACTTGTAAGGTTCTCCGCGGGCGCGCTTGTCGGCCTCCACTTTGCCCAGAAAGAAATCCTGCACCCACATGACCATGTCGCGCAGAAACGGCGGGTCGATCTGCGTGCTCCGATTGTAGTGGGCGCGGATGTAATTCAGGTAGGTGCCGTCGGCGAGGGCGTTCTGGGTGATGATATAGACATCCCGCCGGTCGAAGGACGGATCGCGGCGTTTCGACGGCTTGATAAAGCTTTCGTCGAAGATCATGTAGGTCGGGCAGAATCGGCCTGGATCGGTCCCGCCGAACAGCACCGCGTTGTGCGTCATCGACGGATACAAGTCGAAAGGCGGCGTGAACATGTCGTGCCCGAACCAGAAGCCGAACAGGTGCGCCCGCTGCTCGTTTTCCGCCCAGTGTGAACACACCGGATAGACTGGCATGAGCGCGAATGCGCCGATGATGTACCACGGCTTCACGCGCTCGCGGTTCACCAGGACATAACCGATGAAGGCCAGCAGCAGCACCAGGACGAAAACTCGCGCATAGATCGCCCAGATGGGTGCGGTGAAATGCGGATGTCCCAGCGCCTGTCTCAGACCGGAAAACAACGCGCCCAGCCCCACCACTCCCGCCTGGGGATCGCTGTAAACATCCTGGAGTTGCCGCGCCAGGGCGTACAACGCCAGGGCCGCCAGTACTGCGCCGCCGTACACCGCGTACGTACGCGCCTCGGAATAGCGCATGATCAACGAAGCGCCAATGAAGGTGATTCCATACCCGACGAACATGGCGATCGTCACGTGCGACGCCGTGAAGAAGACCTTGGTCAAATCCTTGCTTTGCCGGTCGATCTGCGGGTTGAGCAGCATCAACAGCAGCACCGAAAGGCAGAGCCCGATCGCGAGGTTGCCGACCAACCAGGCCCGCTCCCGCTTCTTCAGCACCGTGTAGAACAGGAACGGCACCACCGCCAGCGCCAGGAAGGCATGGTGAAATTCGTCGGTCGTGCCCTCCAGATACATCTTCAACTGAAGGATCAAACGGATCGGGTCGGACAGGAAATCGGTCGGGCTGGTCTTTTCGTACTGGCCGCGGGTGAAGGCGTGGATGAAGCCGTCGAACGTGCGCGGGTACGCCCAGTTCATCGGCGGGTTCGTCATCGAATAGAGGGGCATCAGGAAATAAAACGACACCCCGAGGACCCAGACCGCCAGCGTGATCAAGACCACCTTCCATTCGCTCATGAAGCCTTTGGTCCGCAGCGTCAGCCAGACACAGCCGGCGATCGAGGCCAGGCCCACCCCGTTGTAGATCACGAACAGCGGGCCGTTTTGATCGAACGTGGTCAGCAGCCCTTGCGCCCGCAAGACGAGGCCGAGCAAATAGAAGAACACGTTCACGAACAGCGCGTCCCGGCCCAGCTTTTCGTCCACCATCGCGATCGCCACCTGGAGGCCCATCGCGGCCACGATCAACGTCTGGTGGTTGTTGAAGCAGATGCCAAACAGAAACGAAGCAATATAGAGGTACCGCATCTGCTTCGGGCGATACGTCCAGTGCAGCAGACAAATCAGCACGCCCATCAGCGAGACGACGCTCAGGGTGTACACCTCGACGATCACGGCCTGGCTCCACATGAAGCCGTTGAAACCGAGCAGCATCGCCGCCACGAAACCGCTGACCATGCACAGCGCATCCTCCCAGCGGCGCTCGAGGCCTTTGAACCAGTCGATGCTCTCGATCATCATGCTGCTGCCCCGCGAAACCACCATGCCCAACATGCCGCTGGCGAACGCCGCGGCCACCGCCGACGAAACAGCGACGCGCCAGGCAACGTTCGAGAACGGCAACAGCACCGTGAACAGCCAGGAATAAAGCGTCCAGATGGGGTACCCCGGCGCGTGGGGCACGCCAAGGTAGTACGACGCCGTGGCCAGTTCGCCGCAATCTTCAAGCGTCAGGTCGGGCGCGATCGAGATCAGGTAAACGATCAGCGTGATCAACGTGGTGCCGGCGAAGGTCAGCCAGTCCACGCGCCGGAACAACGGCGGTCGCGGGATCTCGGCGGCCGGAGCCGTCGCGGCGGAGGCCGGTTTGGCGGGGGGGCCGCCGGAGGTTGACGCGGTTGCGCCAGCTTTCAGTGCTCGTTGCTTTTTTGTGCTCATTCGTCCGCTACCAGGACCGGTTGGTTCGCCACCCCGTTAAAGAGGGCATACTTGAAAAGAAAGGCCCCGTGTTTGTCCATTCCAATCTGGGCCGTGGCGCGGCGTTGCGCGCGCTGTGCCACCCCGATGGCGGCGCGGCCGACCACTGCGGGTCGGTCAACGCCTGGTGGGCGGCCGCCACGTCCGAGGCCAGGACGCGCTGGAGTCCGGCCGGCATTTCACGCGCCCCCCACCCGGCCAGCATCAGACTCACCGCCGCGGTCACCGTCAGCAGCAGAAAGATGCGGGGCTGGCGAGACTGGACCTCTCCCCCGCCCGGCATCGGATGGCCAAAGAGTTGGCGCCTAAGCCGGCGGGACGGCGACCGCAGTCGCAGCGAGCGGAGACGCTGCGTCAGCAAGTTCATCGAATTCATGGCTCACCTTTGTTAATGCGCGCCGCAGTCGATCGAGGCCGTAGCGGTAACGGCCGGCCGCGGTGTTGGCGGAAATCCCCTGGAGTTCACCGATGGCGGCAAAAGACAGCGCGTGCCACAGCTTGAGCACGATCACCTCGCGTTGCAGCGCCGGGAGTTCGGTCATCGCTTGTGCCAGCGCCTGCTCGCGCGGCTCCCCCGGCTCCGCCGGTTCGAACCAGCGGCGCGCCTCCAACTCGCGGGCGACCCGACGCCACCAGCCCCGGCGATAGTTGAGCGCGCGGTTCCGAAAACTCCGGACCAGGTAATGCTCAGGTTGGGCCGGCCGCTCGTGCAGACCCAACAGGGCCACGAACGTGTCGTGCAGCACGTCCTCCGCTTCGCCGTGACTCAGGCCCAACGCCCGCCCGTAAAGCACCAGTTGCGCGGCTTTCTGGTCGTAAAGCCGCTCCGTCCAATCGCGTTGCTGGTCGCCGTTCACCCGTTCGGAAGTATAGACACCGCCGCACCGCGTTTTGTATGCCCGGGTGGCGGTGTCCTCGTCTCGCACCGCCGGGTTCGGCATTCGTGCGGGGCAGACCGTTCAATCTTTGCCGCGAAGTTTGGGCCGCACCCGGCAAGTCGCGCGTGGACGTCGCCAGCAGCGCCGGTTAACCTGTGGCCATGCATCCGGTTGACATTCAACAAATCGGCGAAGAGCTGGCCATCCGTTGGGCCGACGGCACGGAGAGCTTCATTCCCCTGGCCACCTTGCGCCGTTCCTGTCCGTGCGCCGGCTGCCAGGGCGAGCGCGACGTGCTCGGCCAGCTTCACAAAGGTCCGGATCGCCCGCTGACGCCCGCCTCGTTCCAGCTCCGCCGGATTGTTCCCGTTGGCGGCTACGCACTTCAACCGATCTGGGCGGATGGACACGAGACTGGGTTGTACACGTTCGACTACCTCCGGCTCATCGCCGAAAAGGTGGCGCAGCCGCAAGGCTGATCGGCTGTCCGCAGGCAAAACCCGCCCTGCCCGAAGCTCAACCCGCTTGTCGCAAGCGTCCCCGGACGCTGCGCTTGAAAGCCCGAATGTGTCTGTGCGTCCTACAACGGGCGTTGCTGAGGGTTCGGCAGAGGAGCCACAGGGGCGTTGGTGGGAGCCACGATGGTGGCCGAACCGTCACGCCGGACTTCGACGTTCAGGTCGAGCCGGTTGGTATTCGGCTTCGCGGCGCTGCGAAAACCTTGCTGGAGCAGTTCCCCGCCCTTTTTGGGTTCCGAGCCGTAAAGCTCGCGGCGCAGCGCTTCCAGCCCTTTCGAGAGGGAGAGGTCCTCCTTGAGCTTCCTGATCTGTTCCTTCAGTGCGACCACGTCGTTGAGCCGGTGCTGCAAGTTGCTCTTCTCGGTCTCCAACCGTTGGAGTTCCGCGAGCAGGTAATCGCGATCGCCCACCGCGGTGTCGAGTTTCTTCTGGGTCGCCGCGATCTGGCCTTCCAAAACCCCCAGCGTGCGCTTCATGTCCGCCGCCTGCTTGTCGAGGGTCGTGTTCTGCGTCTCGAGCTCGGTGATCCTGGCTTCCCGTTTGGCCAGTTCCGCCTCTTTGTCTTTCAGGGACTTGTTGGCCTCCTGCACCGCGGCGTCTTTCTGCGCGAGCGCCTGCTTGGTGTCGGTCAACTGCTTGGCGGTCTGGTCGAGTTGGGTCTTGGCCTTTTGTTCGTCGGTCTTGAGCGATTGGTTGACCGCGTTCAGTTCATCCAACTTGGTTTGGAGAGCCGCCTTCTCCTCCGCGATCTGGTTGTAACGTTTCTCTTCGGCCTGCTGCTGGCTGGCCGCCTGGTTGTGCCGCACGATCAGCCCCGCCAACAGGCCGAGGCATAAGAGAATCAAAACGACGACGGGCGCCTTCGAGTTCATTTGCGCGGGATTTTGGTTTTCTCCGGGCCGGATGGCAAGTCCCATCGCAACCTCCTCGCCGCACCGTTTACGGACATTTCCCAACGCCAACCAGCGGCTGCGAGGCACTTGCGTCACCCGGCAGAAAGCCTAGAATGCGCTCCATGCAGTTGCCGTCAGAGGTGCCGGTTATGACCCTGAACAACGTGATCCTGTTTCCGCAGGCCATGTTGCCGCTCTACATTTTCGAGCCCCGCTACCGCAAGATGCTCGCCGCGGTGCTCGCGAGCGATCGCGTGCTGGCCGTGGCCCTGCGTCGCGAGGATCGCAACCGCGAGACGCCAGCGACCATTGCCGGGCTCGGGTTGGTCCGCGCGTGCGTGACCCGCCGCGACGGCACCTCCAACTTGATTTTGCAGGGCCTGGCACGCGTCAAACTGGGCAAAGCAGTCCAGTACCGGCCGTATCGCCGCCACGAGGCCGAGCCTCTGCCGCGCGCCGGCAACAGCGGTCTCGCGGTCCAGGCGCTGACGACCAAGGTGCTCGATCTCGTGAAGCAGCGGCTCCAGCATGGAGTCGAACTGGCCTCCCACCCGATCGAGACGGATAGCGACCAAACGCGGGAACACGGCGCGCCGTTCACGATTGCGGCGTTCCACCAGGCGTTGGAGCAACTCGCACAGCTCGACGACTCCGAGCAGTTGACCGACTTGGTTTCGGCCACTTTGCTCCGCGACGCGCGGCAGCGGCAAACCATCCTGGAAACGGCGCGTCTGGAGGACCGTTTGCGCCACTTAGTCCATTTTCTGCTCGCCGAGGCAGAAGCGGAGGACGCAGCTCATGAGTGACACGTCAGCCACCACGCCGGGCGCGCCGGACCCGGCGCTCGAGCAACAGCGCGCGGCCCTTTTTGCGGGCCTGGTGATGCAACAGGCGAACATGGCCCTGACCTTCCTGGGCAAGGAACAGCGGCCCGACGGCGACTCGCCCGGCGTGGACCTGCCAACTGCCAGCATGTTCATCGATACGCTGGAAATGCTGGAGGCCAGGACACGCGGTAACTTGTCTCCCGGAGAGGCGGCACTGCTCAAGCAGACCCTGACCACGCTTCGGATCAGCTTCGTTCAAGCGTCCCCGGCGCCCGCAGCAATGGCCTCGCCGCCGCCCACCGCTCCGGAGTCGGCCGCGGCAACCACCGCGCCCCCCGTGGAATCCGCCGAGCCCGGCCAGACCGCCGCCGCTGAGGACGCCGAAGCGCGGAAGAAGTTCGTAAAGCACTACTGACCGGCCGCGGGTTCGGCCGCGAGCGCGGTCATCGCCTTCCGCGGGTTGGAGACGCGCAGCACCAGCAACCCGGTCTTCGACTTGGGAGCCGTGGCGCAATAGAGGTACTCGATGTTGATGCGTGCTCGGGCCAGGCTTCGCGTGATTGCCGCCAGCGCGCCCGGACGATTGGCCCCATCGACCAACAAGACCTCGTTTTCGACCACCAACATGCCGTGCTCTTCAAGCATGAAGAGCGCCCGGCGCGGGTCGCTCAGAACGAGCCGAACGACGGTGTGATCCACCGTGTCGCTGGCGGAGATGGCCTGGATGTTGATGCCGGCTTCGCCCAAGGCTTCGCAGACGCGCGCCAGAGCACCGGGTCGGTTTTCCAGGAAGATGGCGAGTTGAGTGGCGATTTCCATAGGTGTGGGTCAGTTGAATGCCGCGCGCAACCTAGCACGCCGGCAGGCTTCCGTCAGACCTTTTCCCCACATTGATCCTTTGACCGATCGGCGCGGGATGCGCAATCGCCTGCCGTAACCTCAGCCGGCACTGGTCAGCGCCAGAGCAGGCAACCGGCCCGGCATGGGGGAGGAAGATTGTCGCGCGGGATCGCTTTCAGCCGGCCAGTGCCAGCCACTGGCTGTCCTTGGCCTGACGCGCGGCCGCGAGAGCGCCTTTGGCCACCAGTTCCTTGTAGCCCTCTCCGACGGTCAAGACGCGTGGCTTCTCGTATCCGTCCTCAGCCAGCCGGCGCTGGAGCTCCGTGTCGAGGTGGCGAATCCGACTGCCGCCGCCGGTGAGGATGATGTTTTCCATCAAGTCGCTGACGGTGTCGGTGGAGGCCCGGCCGATGGCGACCTTCACCAACTCGAAGATTTCTTGCAGCAACCGCTCGCAAACCTTGCCAATGCCATCGGTGAAATCGAGCCGCCGGGCTTTGCCGCCGATGACGATGTTGGCGGCAATCGATGTCTCGGCCTGGCCGACGTAGGAATTGGCCTCCTTGATCTCGCGAATGCGGGGCAGCGACAGGTCTGCGTCGGCGTACTGCCGTTTGATCGCTTCGTGCAGGAGCTTGTCCATCTCGTCGCCGGCAAAGGCGGAACTGACCTGCTCGTTCGGGCCTGGATAGTAGCCTTGCACAAGACAGACGTCAGTGGTGCCCGCCCCGATGTCCACGAACAGCGAATTGCGGACCGGATCGAGGTAGGCGGGATCGCCGAGGCGCGCTTCGTCCCGGTAACCGAGCGCCGCCAGGAACGGTTCCGGCACGAGCATGACCTTGTGGAACAGACCGCCCAGTGCCGCGCAGAGGTTTTCCCGGCTGGTGCGGTCCGCGCTGGCCGGCACGCCGACCACGGCGCGGAGTTCGGTGTTGGGCGGAGCATTCACGAGCTGGCGGACGTGGCGGGCGAAATCCTGAGCGGCGTCGAGGTCTTCGACGACGCCGTTTTGCATCGGCGAAACCATCCGCAGGTAAATGCGATACTTCATCGCCTGCTGGCCGTAGAGGACCCTGGCATTGCCGGGCAGCAAGTGCTCGACGATCCCTTCGCGGGCGTAGCCCACGACGGTCGGAACAATCTCGTTCGCGATCAGCTCGGGCGAACCGGCGAACGCCGCCTTGATGCAGGTGGTGCTGGTGCCGGGGTCCAAGCCGACGAGCACGATGTCGCTTTTGACCGGTTTGGGCGCGGACGCCGGTTCCGGCTGGGGCAAGATGATGGGTTTGCGTTGCAGGTCGCGAGCGGTGTCGCCCGTGAGCGGAGGAACGTAAGTGGTGCGCATGATTTCAAATCCATTTGCTCCCGACCGGCGTTCGCGATTGTCGCGCCCAGCCGCCGGGAAGCGGGGGCCAGTTTGTCGCGCTCCGGGAGGCGAATGCAAGCAACCACTTGGCCCGGGACGGAAAAAAGTTCGCCGGCGCAGGAAAGGGTTTCCTGACCACCAAGGAGGTACGCCAGGCGGCGGCCGCGAAGCCGTTGACGGCCGCACCCGATCCGCGCTTAATCCACGCCACACCCATGCCAGCCGGCCCGGAACGCGACCGGCCCAACGAATGCCGACATGCAAACCGTCCTGCCTTCCGAATTCAAACGCGGCCTGGTGCTGATGCTCGAGGGCCAGCCCCAAGTGCTGGAGGAATTCCACGTTACCGGCGCTGCCCAGACACGG
>JAKCAB010000378.1 GCA_021839785.1 bacterium
CCGGTGGACGGGAAGCCGGCCCGCTTCATCCGCAAAGGCGCAGCCGACTCCATCCGCGTTTACGTGGACCAGCAGGGCGGCACGTTCCCGAAAGAAATCAGCCAGGGCGTTGACGAAATCGCGCGCACCGGCGGCACGCCCTTGGTGGTGGCGGAAGGCCGGCAGGTGCTCGGCGTCGTTCATTTGAAAGACGTCGTCAAGGGCGGCATCAAGGAACGCTTCGCGCACCTGCGCAAGATGGGCATCAAGACTGTGATGATCACCGGCGACAACCCGCTCACCGCCGCGGCCATCGCTGCCGAAGCGGGCGTGGATGATTTCATGGCGCAAGCGACGCCAGAGCAAAAGCTCAAACGCATCCGCGAGGAACAGGCGCAAGGCCATCTCGTGGCCATGACTGGCGACGGCACGAACGACGCGCCCGCGCTCGCCCAGGCCGACGTGGGCGTGGCCATGAACACCGGCACCCAGGCTGCGCGCGAAGCCGGCAACATGGTCGATCTCGACAGCAACCCCACGAAGCTCATCGACATCGTGGAAATCGGGAAGCAGATGCTCATCACGCGCGGTTCGCTGACGACGTTCAGCATCGCCAACGACGTGGCCAAGTACTTCGCCATCATTCCCGCGATGCTGATGGGCACGTTCCCCGCCATCGCGCCGCTCAATATCATGGGTCTAGTTTCGCCGCAGAGCGCGATCCTCAGCGCAATCATCTTCAACGCGCTCATCATCGTCGCGCTCATCCCGCTGGCGCTGCGCGGCGTGGCCTACAAACCCATTGGCGCGCTCGCGATTCTCCAGCGTAACCTGCTCATCTATGGCTTGGGCGGCGTCATCATTCCGTTCGTCGGTATCAAGCTCATCGACATCCTCATCACGAAACTCCACCTCATCTGAGCCTATGAAAGAAATCATTTCCCACCTCCGCGGTGCAGTCATGTCCACGTTGGTCCTGGCTGCCGTCTGCTGCGGACTTTACCCGCTGATCGTTTTTGGCATTGCGCAAACGGTCTTCCGCGATCGAGCCAACGGCAGCCTGATCGTGGGCAAGGACGGGATTGTGCGCGGCTCGAAGCTGCTCGGCCAGAACTTCACCGGCGAAAAGTACTTTCACCCGCGCCCCTCGGCCGCGGGCAACGGCTATGACGCCGCCAACTCCAGCGGCAGCAACCTCGGCCCGACTTCGCAGAAACTAAGCGATGCGATCAAGGAGCGCATCGCGACCTACCGGCGGGAGAACGGGCTTAAGGACACGGATCCGGTACCCGCCGATGCTGTCACCGCATCCGGCAGCGGGCTGGATCCGCATATCAGCGTGCGCAACGCCGAACTCCAGGCGGCGCGCGTCGCAAAGGCACAAGGGCAATCGCCGGAGGAGATCCGGGCGCTGATTCGCCGATTTACCGAAGGACCCCAGCTTGGGGTGCTCGGCGAACCCGGCGTGAACGTCCTCCGGTTGAATCTGGCGTTGGAGGGCCCATGAACTTCCGGTGGAATCCGTCGAGCCCTGGCTTCGGGCCATTCGATGTGGTCCTGGCCATCCTGCTCGGCACCGGCTGTATTCTGTCGCTGCCAATCTATGGGTGGCTTTTTGGCACTCCGTTTGTACGCCTCTGGAAGTGTTGGCTCGCCCGGCGGCGCGAGACCCGCCACGAATCGGCCAGTCCGCCGCGGGGTTGGCCCCGCGGGACGCGCAGCACCTCCCGGTCAGCGGGGCCGTCACCGGCTTCCGCTCTGAAGCCGCCCGGCGGCAAATTCGATCGTGCGGCCGGGGCGCGTGGCGGTGCCGCCGAACCGCGCCTGCGGTTCGCGCCCTGGATGATGCGGTCCGTCAACCTGCCGCAACGGCGCTTTCTCGCGGCGGGGTACGTCAACATTTTGCTGCTCAACCCGGCCTTGGAATAGTTAGCATTGGCGCGATGGATGACGTCCGCCCCAATCCGGACACGCTGCTGGAAGCTCTGCAACAGCAGAACTCGAAAGCTGCGCGAGGCCGGCTGAAGGTCTTCTTCGGCCTGGCGCCGGGCGTGGGCAAGACCTACGCCATGCTGGAAGCTGCCCGGCGCGAGCTCGCCGCGGGGCGCGACGTGGTCATCGGATACGTCGAAACGCACGGGCGCAAGGAAACCGTGGCGCTCACCGCGGGGCTGCCGGCCATTCCCCGGCGGCGTGCCGAGTATCGCGGGGTGCCCTTCACCGAGATGGATCTGGACGCCGTGCTCGGGCGCCGGCCTCAGCTCGCGCTGGTGGATGAACTGGCCCACACCAACGTGCCCGGTTCGCGGCATCCCAAACGTTACCAGGACGTGCTCGAACTGCTCGCCGCCGGCGTGGATGTGTTCACCACGCTGAACGTGCAGCACCTCGAAAGCTGCGCGGAGGCGGTGCACCAAATCACCGGCGTCCCCATCCGCGAAACCCTGCCGGACAGCGTGCTGGACGACGCGGAGTTCGAACTGGTGGACCTGCCCCCCGAGGAACTCCGCGCGCGCCTGCTGGCGGGTAAGGTTTACGTGCCCGATTCGGCCCGCGCGGCGCAGGACCATTTCTTCCGCGCCGGCAACCTCGCGGCCCTGCGGGAGCTGGCGCTGCGCGTGGCCGCCGAGCACGTCGGACAGGACGTGCTGGCCTACCGCCAGGCCCACCATATCGCCGATCCCTGGAAGTCCGGTCAGCGATTGCTGGTGGCCGTCAGCCCCAGCCCCACCTCCGCCGCGCTGGTGCGGTGGACACGCCGCCTGGCGGGCGAGCTGCAGGCGCCGTGGATGGCCGTGTATGTCGAGTTGCCCCGGCCGCTCAGCGCGGAGGAACAGTCCCGGCTGGCGCGTCATCTGGCGCTGGCCCGCGAACTCGGAGCGCAGGTCATCCCCACAACGGATGACGACGTGGTGCGCGGCCTGCTCCGCATCGCTCGCGAGCAAAACGCGACGCAACTGGTCGTCGGCAAGCCGGTCGGCTGGCGGGCGCTGGACCTGCTGCGCGGCGGGTCGTTGCTGAACCGGTTGATTCGCGAAAGCGGACTTATCGACGTGCACGCCGTCCGGGCGGAAGCGGAGCCGTCCGCCCCGTTGCCGCGGACGAAGCTGCCGCCGTTGGCACGG
>JAKCAB010000887.1 GCA_021839785.1 bacterium
GCTTGTTCAACGACTTGATCACGCCGGTGTCGGGGCCGGAAGTGACCGCGAGGAACTTGTCGTGGACGGTCCGGCCGGCCTTCGCGGTTTCCGACCAGAAGTCCACGCCGTTGATGGCGCCGTGCGCCCACCACAGCGACTTTTGGTGCGGGTGATCGTGATCCTCGCCCGGCACGGTCTTGATCGGCCAGTTGCGGGTCATGGCCACGCCGCTGGGCCCAAGCACGGGATAGAGAAACGGCCGCGAAACGTCTTGGTAGTGGTACTCGGTGAACAATTCTCCGTTGATCTCGACGCGCAGTTTGCCGTCCTTTTCCGCGATACTGACACCGTCCGCGGCGAAAGTGGTGGCGGCTCCGGCCGAAACGAAGGCGGCCATCGCCGCGGCGAAACAGAACCCTCGGAAGTGGGTGTAGCAGTGGCTCATGTGGGCAAGGTTAGGAGGTGTTGCCCGGCGGTCAACCTCAAAGCCAGCGAAACCAAAACGGCCGAATCGTGCTCCCCATCGGCAGATCGGCGGCAAGGACGGCCTTTTTCGCGTGACACGAAATTCGCTGCTCCTAGACTGCGCGCCGACGGTTGACCCTATGGTCTAGCGGTTAGGACACCACCCTTTCACGGTGGGAGCCCGGGTTCGAGTCCCGGTAGGGTCGCCACTCGCTCCGGCGCTCAGAATTTCTCTCCCGCCACTCCCGGAAATTCCGAAGGGATTCCAGCGGCCCCCTCGCCCGACAAGTGTGTGCGTTGCCGCCGTCAGTTCAAGCCGCCTGCAATTCCCGCGCATGGGTGATTTCCCGCCCGCGAACCGGGCGGACTTGCGCCGCTTCCACCGTCACCACCGCCGCCGTGTGGCCATCCAGGGTGGTGAATTCCAATTCATAAGCCTTTCCGTCGCTGTAAACGTGGACCACCGTGCCCACGTCACCCGCTTCCAAGCCCTCGGCAGGAACGGCGGATTTCAAAACCACGCGGTCATGTTCTCGGATCATCGTGTCTTTCATGCATTGCGCGGATAGGCGGTCACCAACCTACCGGCTTCCCGGCCCTTGTCCACAATCCAGACGGTTTGCACCCAGGACGACTTGCCGCCGGGCGATTTGATCCGGCCAGAGAGGACATACTTCTTCCCGTGCGGCGACTCGCAGGCCGCCAGCACTTCCGACTCAATGGCCAGCGCCTTGAGCGCGGCGGCCAGGATTTCCCAGCGTTCGCGTCGGAAACCAAGCCCGGTAAAGAACTGCGCCTTGCCGCCGTTGTCCGGGTGCGTCGGATTCAGCAAATAATCCGCGATCTTATCGCGGTCAACCACGGCCTTGGCTGCTTTGGGAAACTCCCCGGTTCGCTTTGCAGATGCTTTAGTAAACGAAGCCGGCCGGCAAGACCACGCAGCTTTGCCGGCCGGACACGAAGGGTTTTGTCCGCCAACCCGGGCCAGCACCTGGCTGCTTCACCCGTTCGCCAGAAAAACGCGTTACTGCCAGATCATCTCGTTGACCGTTTTGCCGGCCGGGATGAACGGTATCACGTGCTCGGTGTAAGGCGTGATCACGTCCAGCACGTACGGGCGGTCGGAGTCCAGCATCCGCTGGATGGCGGCGCGCAGGTCGCGGCGGTACATGACCCGCTCGCACGGGACGTTGAACGCCTTGGCAATCGCCACGAAGTCGGGATAGACCTGCTGCCGAAGCTCGGGATCGCCGAGGTAGGTGTGGCCCCGGTTGCCGTGGTAAAAGCGGTCTTCCCACTGCATCACCATGCCAAGGTGCTGGTTGTTCAAGATCATCGCCTTGGCGGCGATGCCGTCGATGTGCGCCATCGCCAGCTCCTGCACGTTCATCAGGAACGACCCGTCGCCGTCGATGTCGATCACCTGCCGGTCCGGGCACGCCACCTTGGCCCCGAGCGCGGCCGGGTAGCCGAAACCCATCGAGCCCAACCCGGCGCTGGTGACGAACTGGCGCGGCTGGTTGAACTGGTAAAACTGCCCCGCCCACATCTGGTGCTGGCCCACCCCGGTGGTGATGATCGCCTCGCCTTTTGTCAACTCGTACAGGACCGCAATGGCCTCCTGCGGCAGCACCACCTGGCTGGCGTCGCCGCCCATGTGATCGCGCACGTGCTGGGACTTGAGCACTTCCTCGGTCAGCCGCCAGTTCAGCGGCGCCTTCGCCTTGAGTTCGGCCACGCGGTGGTGCCAGGCGGTGAACTTCTTCTGAACGGGCCGGTCGGCCAGCATCGCGTTCAACCGGCTCAACGCGTAACCGATGTCGCTCACGATGGGCAGGTGCACCGAGCGGTTCTTGTTGATCTCGGACGGGTCGATGTCCACGTGCACGATCGTTCCGTGCTCGCAAAACTTGTCCACCTTGCCCGTGACGCGATCGTCGAACCGCACGCCAAAGGCCAGCAGCAAATCGGCCTCCGCCACCGCCCAGTTCGAGTAGGCGGTGCCGTGCATGCCCAGCCATTTGAGCGAAAGCGGGTGCGTTTCCGGGAACGCGCCGCAGCCCATGATCGTGGTGGTCACCGGGATGCCGGTCGCCTCCGCGAACTTCCGCAACTCCGCCGCGGACCCGCTGCTGAGAATGCCGCCACCGCAATAGAGCACCGGGCGCTCGGCGCGCTCGATCAACGCGAGGATCTCACTCAGGGCCGCATCGTCCGCGCGGCGGTCCGGGTTGTAGCCACGCAGCGTGACCTCGGTCGGGAACACCGGTTGCGCGCGCTGTTGCTGAACGTTTTTGGGCAGGTCGATCAACACCGGGCCCGGCCGCCCCGTTTGCGCGATGTGGAAGGCTTCCTTGACCACGCGCGGGATGGTGTTGATGTCGGTGATCAGATAACTGTGTTTCACCACCGGCAGGGTCATGCCAAAGATGTCGGTCTCCTGAAACGCGCCCTTGCCGATCATGGCCTGCGGCACCTGGCCGGTGATGGCGACCAACGGCACGGAGTCCATGTAGGCGTCAGCGATGCCGGTCACCAAGTTCGTGGCGCCGGGACCGCTGGTGGCCATGCAGACGCCGGCCTTGCCCGAGGCGCGAGCGTAGCCTTCGGCGGCGAACACCCCGCCTTGTTCGTGGCGCGGCAGGTAAGTGCGAAT
>JAKCAB010000279.1 GCA_021839785.1 bacterium
GGCAAATCGACGATCCTTGGCTGGTGCTCACGAACATGGCGCCCGGCGCGGCGGCCTTCGTGCAAGTCCGCGCGTGGGAGCTCGTCGTCGGCGAAACCTACGCGGAAGCCGCGGCGGCCGGCGCCAAGCATGGCGAATCGGAGGTGCTCCAAATCGTCGCTGGCGGCGCGGGTGACCCACCGGCGTTCCCCGTGGTGTTGGCCGGGCTGCAAAGCTTCTGTCTGGTGGAAGCGCCTGCCATTGGCGGCCAGCCGGTCGGCGCGGTGGTGCCGCTCGGGTATCCGTTTTCGCTCACGGTGGAGGCCATCAGCACGACGCCGATGACTTACCAGTGGCGCTTGAACGGTCAGGACATTGCCGGGGCCACCGAAGCCACGCTGGCCATCGCCGCGGCCGAAACCACTCACGCGGGCGCCTACAGCGTGGTGGTGAGCAATGTCGGCGGCTCGCGCGCCAGTGCCGAGGCCTTGATCCAGATTCGCGAGTTTCCCGCCGGGGCATTGGTCTATTTCAGCAACCTGGTGCCGCCGGCCAGTGTCGATGCCCCCGGGCTGGACGCGGAGACGGGTAGCCGGCTCGAAGGCCCGGCCTACCTCGCCCAATTGTATGCCGGCCCAACGCCGGAGTTGCTCGCGCCGGTGGGCCGGCCGCAGCCGTTCCAGAGCGGTGTTGGCGCGGGCTATTGGGAGACTCCCGAGGATTCATGGCTGAACATTCCCACCGTGGTACCGGGCGCGACCGCGTACGCGCAGGTGAAGGTGTGGGAAAGCCGGGGCGGCTGGCATTTCGAGGAAGCCGTCGCGGCCGGCGCGAAGGCCGGATCGTCCGAAGTATTGGCAGTGGCCACTGGCGGCGGCGACCCGATGGTGCTGTGGCCGACGTTGCGCGGGCTGCAGAGTTTTTTCGTCACTCATGCGCCGGTGTTCACCCAGCAGCCTGCGTCCGCCACCGTGACGGCTGGGACGACGGTGACGTTCGAGGCTCAGACCAGCCCCGCGGTTTGGGTGACGAACCAGTGGTATTTCAACGGCCAGCCCATTCCCGGCGCGCACTCAGGAACCCTCGTGGTCGCCAACGCCCAGTTGGTGGACGAGGGTGATTACGTGCTGGTGGCACAGAACGGCGCCGGCAGCGTCGCCAGCGAACCGGCGCACTTGACGGTGACGGATCCCAGCCGCGGCACGGTGAACTTCAACAACTACGCGCCCATCTCGGGGATCGACGCACCGGTGTTTGCCGCGGATGGCGTGACACGGGCCGAGGGCGCCAGCTTGCGCGCGCAACTCTGGGCCGGGCCGGACGTGGATCATCTGATGCCGGCCGGCGAAGCGGCGCGGTTCCGGCCTGAAGTTGGCGCCGGCTATTGGACCAGCGCCAACAGCCTGCGGACGCTGCCGAACGTTCTGGCCGGGGAAGTCGCGACCGTGCAGGTGCGGGTCTGGGACGCGGCGGTCGCGCCAAGTTTCGAGACCGCAGTCGCGGGTGGCGCGAAGTACGGTTTGTCAGCGGCCTTCACGGTCAAGACGGGCGGCGCTGGCGAGCCGCCCAGCGTCCCGACGGATCTGGTAGGCTTGCAGAGTTTCGTGCTTCAGCCGGCGCTGATGATCACGAGCCAGCCGGCCGGGGGCCTGTTCTTCGTGGGCGAACCGGTGGCCTTGGAAGTCGGAGCGAGCGGCAGCGGGGCGCTAACTTTTCAATGGCTGAAGAACGGTCAACCGCTCGCCGGCGCGACCTCGGCCCGGTTTGAACTCGCGGCGGCGAAGCTAAAAGACGCGGGCTATTACAGCGTGGAAGTCCGCGACGGCAGCCGCGCGGTGGCCAGCACGCCGGTGGTGTTGGGCGTGATGCCGGTGCCGGACGGCGCCAGCGTCGCTTTCAGCAACCACGATTCCGGGTCGGGTTTGGACACGCCGGTGTTCGACGTGGACGGAACGAGCCGGCTGGCGGGCGCGGGGTTTGTCGCCCAATTGTGGGCCGGCGCGACCGCGGAGACGATGGCGCCGGTGAACGAGCCGGTGCCGTTTCTGAGCGGCGCGGAGGCCGGTTACTGGGAGGCGGGTTGGCAACCCAGCCTGACGATCCCCGGGCTGGCCGCCGGCGCGCAGGCAGTGGTCCAGGTGCGGGTCTGGGAAGTGGCAAGCGGCGCCAGCTTTGCCGAGGCGCGCGCGGCCGGCGAACGCATCGGCGCCTCCCAATTGCTTGAGATTACGACCGGCGGCGCCGGCGCGGCGAGTCCGTGGCCGGCGGCTTTGACGGGCTTGGCGAGCTTTCGCTTGAGCCACCTGCCGAGAATCACCACTGCGCCGGGCAGCCTGACGGTGGTGCAAAAACGTGCGGCGACTTTGTCGGTGGAGGTTGCCAGTCCCGACCCGGTGACGTTTCAATGGTATTCGAACGGCGAAGCGATTCCTGGCGCAACGGCGGACAAGCTGCGGCTTGCGGCGGTGACTCCAGCCGATGCGGGTCAGTACACCGTGACGGTCAGCAACTGGGTGGGCGAGGTGACCAGCGCGCCGGCGATGCTGGCAGTGCTGACGCCAACCAGCGGCGGAGAAATCCTCTTGCGGACGAGTTACAGCGTTGGCGCGCCAGTCTTCGACGACGACGGAAGGGCGCGGCTGGCAGGCTCCCGGTATGTTGGCCAACTCTGGGGCGGCACGACCCCGGAGGGTCTGAAGCCGGTTTCAACGGCGGTCGTTTTCGGCAGCGGGACGGGCGCGGGGTATTTGTACGGCCCGGTGGTGCGCCTGACGAACGTGCCACCCGACATCACGGTGTATGTGCAGGTGCGTGCTTGGGACACCCTTTTCGGTCGGGACTTCGCGAGCGCCGATGCCGTGGGCCGGGCCGGAAGCTCCGAGGTGTTTTCAGTGGTGACCGGCGGGTTGGGCTTGGCGCCAGCCGCCCTGGTCGGTTTGAAATCGTTCAGCCTGGCGCAGCCCGAGCCGCCGGTCATCCTCCGGCAGCCTCCAGATTACTACTGGGTGATCGAAGGCACGGCGATCTACTTCGACGTGGTGGCGACCAACTTCGTGAGCGTGTCCTGGGAGCGCCAGACCGCGGCGGGGTGGGTGCCGATGGCCGGCGTCAACACGCCCCG
>JAKCAB010000518.1 GCA_021839785.1 bacterium
ATGTTCACGTTGGCGTCGGCGACCTTCGGCGAGCCGTCGGCGTAATAGGTGTATTCGTCCACGACCACCACGCGCAGGTCGCCTTTCGCGTCCGACGTGGCGCGCAGGTTGAAAGGCACGTTGAGGCCCACGTCATTGTTGCCGACGTACAAGTTGCCATTGTAAGGACCGAGCGCGAGGTCCGCCGGCGGCGTCAGCACCAAACCGATCGTGGCCGAAGCACCCGGATCGAGCGAAGGCACCGGGTTATCCGTCGTCACTCCCATCCAGGGCACATTGGGCAGGACCACGTTCAGCGGTCCGGTGGGCCGTCCGCCCACGTTCGCGATGGTGAACTGGAGCGTGTGCGACTGGCCGACCAACATGCTCGCAACCAGTTGACCGGGGTTGGCCGACAGCCGCGGCCGCAGCGCCTCGACCGCCACGCCCAAGTACCCTTCCGTCACTGCGCCTTCGGTGCTGGTAACCCGGAAGTGCACGGTGCCTTGCGGCACCGAAGCGTCGTTCGCGGTGATGGTGTAGTTCAACGGAATCGTACCGGAACCCGCCAAGGTGGTGTCCGCCAGCGAAGCGTTCAAGGTGAGGTTCGCCGGTTGTTCGAGCACGGTGAGATTCAAGCCGGTCAATGGCAGGGTGCTGAGGTTCACCAAGTCGAGATGGCCGTTGAGCGTGCCTTCCTCGATGACGTTCACCACGGATTGCGGCGGATTAAGTTTCATCCCCAGCAACACAAAGCTGTCCTGCGTCGGCGCGTCGTCTTCGCCCGGATGCGCGGCGCCGATCTCGTAAAAACCGGCCTCGGTCGGCAACGGATTCCAGGTGGTCTTGAAGTAACCTAGGCTGTCCACCAACGCGGAAATGACCCGCTTGGTGCCTTGGACGTGGATGTGGATGTTGACCAGCGAGCCTTCCGGCGCCGGCAGGCCGTTGAGGCGAAGCGCCCGGCCGGTCATGGGAATGGGCGTGCCGGCGAGCGCAACTTCGACGTCCGTGCTTACCTGGGCGGTGTAAGCCGGGCGGACCTGGATCGGTTGCGCGGAGACGAGGGTGTTGTTGTCTTCGATGGTCTCGGCAATCTCGCTGGCGACGTCGGTTTGCGTGATCACCCAGTAATTGCCCGGCTTGGTGGGCATGCGGATCGAGAGCGTCTGCTCGAAGTACTGCCCCGGCGGCATCGTGCCTTTGAATGCGTAGTTGCCCACCAGCGTGTCGTCGCCCGGCACCGGATCGGTCGAGAGGAACACGCGGGTCGTCCACTGCGGGCCGGCGGGTTCCGAGCCTTGGTTTTCGATGCGGTACGTGATCGGCACGTAGGCCTCGGTTTCGGCCAGCGCCGGGCCTTCGGATTTCGTCACGACCAAGTCCGGCAGGTCCACGTCGCTGACGATGAGGTTATCGACGCCTTGATTGAAACCCGCCGAGTCCGCGGTGACGGTCACGGGCTTGTTGCCGTCGGTCACACCGTCGTTGACCGAGATCACGTTGAACGTGGCCGACGCGCTGCCCGCCGGAATGACCACGGTGGCCGGCGCCAACAGCTCGCCCGTGTCGCTCGACGCCACCTGCACCGTGAGCGGGTCGGTGATGTCGGTATTGCGCGTCACGGTGGCCGTGGTCGCCGGGTCGAGGCCCTCGGCCACCAGCTTCTTCGCCAGCGCGAGCGTCAGCGTCGGGCCGTCATCGTCGGTGATCGTAACGGTCACCGGCGCCACCAGCGCAACCTGGAACGTGCCGACCGAGTCCAGCACCTTGCCCGAAATGTTGACCTGGCGGGTGCCGTCCACGGTGCTGTTGTCCGTCACGCCGATGGCGAAATCGGCGCTGGCCTCGTTTGCCGGGATAATGACCTGCTGGGGCACCACCAGACCGGCGACGTCGGTTTGCAGCAAGACCTGGAGGGCCCGGTCGCTGACCAACGAGCGGGTCAACCGGCCCACCCTGGCTTGCGCGCCGGCGTTCTCGGCGATCGTCGGGTCCGGCACGCTCAAGACCACGACCGGGACGTCGTTGTCCTTCACGGTCAGATCGACGGCACCGGGTTGGTTGCCCGGCGCGCCGGCGCTGATGGTGTAAGTCTTGTCGCCTTCCACCAACGTGTCTTCCACCGCCGCGATCAGGAAGCTGGCCGCGGTCTGGCCGGCGGGAATGGTCACGGTCGCGGGCGGCGTCAACTGCGTCGTGCGCGAACTGCTCAGCGTGACCGTGAGATCGGCCGCCAGCGCCAAAGGTATCCGCACCTCGGCGTTCAAGGTTCCGCCTTCGTCCACGAACGAGGCCGCCGGCACGATCACCAGTTGCGGCACCTGCGCGTCCTTCACCGTGAACTGCGCGGTCGCGTCGCTGAAGCCGTTGGCCTGCGCCGTCACCACCGCGCTTTGCGTGCCGTCCACGACACCATCCGCAAACGCTTGGGCAGTGAACTGCGCCGTACCCTGCCCCGCCGGGATGATCACTTGGGCGGGCACGGTGATTTCCGTGGTGTCGCTGCTGGACAACGTCACCGCCAACGCGCTGGTCCGATCGCCGCTGCGCGAGACGGTGATGTTTTGGGACTGGCCTTCCAACAATTCCGCCGTCGCCGGCGCCAACGTCAGCACCGCCGGCACTTGAATGGTGGCCGAGCTGATCCCGGCGTTGTTGCCTTCGTCGGACTCAAGCACGTCCGACGCGGTGTCCGTGAGCACGATGATGCGCAGGTTGCCGGCCGGCGAAGTCGTGGGGATGGTGACGTTTTGCGTTCGCGCCTCGGAAGCGCCCGGCGCCAAGTTCGAGGTGTACGTGAAAGTGCCCAGTGCGATGTCGCCACCGGGGACGCCGTCGATGGAGAGATAAACGGTATCGCGCCAGGTGCCAGAAACCGCGGCGGCGCCGGCATTGCGGACGCTCCAATTGACGGTCACGGACGCGCCGGGCTGGGCGTTCGCCGGCATGGTCACGTTTTCGACCACCAAGTCTGGCAGCGGTGGGAAGCCGAGCGTGATCGGAATCGGATCGCTGTAATTGTTGTTCTCGTTCGCCTCACCCACCACGCCATTCGCGTCCGTTCGCACGAACAAGTAGTAACTGCCCGCGGCGTACCCGGCGCCGGGCGGCAGCGG
>JAKCAB010000153.1:0-407 GCA_021839785.1 bacterium
TCCGGTCCCGGCCCCTCGGCTCCGAAACCCGCGACTGGCGATGTCGGTCGGGCTGGTTGGCCTCCCAGGGCCGCCGCACCGGGGGCGCGGGCCGCCATCTCCACGAAACTGGGACTGGGCGGGGCCGTCACCATTCGCTCGATCATCTCGTCGAATGCGGCCTGTTGCGCCGCGCTCCAAGGCGGCGTCGGGGCGGCAATCCAAAGCGCGGTCGGCGGTGTTGGGCGCGGTTCCGCCAGGCGCTTCGCCGGCGTGGAAACGGAGACTGGCAGCGCGGGTGCAGCCGGCGGGGGGAAGACGGGTGCTGCGGTCGGTTTCGCTGTCGGCGGCAGTGCCGGCGCAGGCGCCGGTTCGGCCGCGAAAGGCGCCGGAGGCAGCGTTATCACCGCCG
Organism: bacterium; assembly: GCA_021839785.1. Next base: position 392 of record JAKCAB010000153.1, read on the forward strand.
CAGGCAGCTCGATTTC
>JAKCAB010000153.1:417-3096 GCA_021839785.1 bacterium
CAGGCGCGCCCGGCGCGATGGGCGGCGGCGGTATTCCCGGTTTTTCTGCCGGCGGCACGACTGGTTTGGCGATCGGCGTGGGTTCAGACGCGGTGGCCGTTGGCGGCATTTCCGGGAGCGGCGGTGGCGCGACGGCGGTTACGAACTGAACGACTCTCGGTTCCTCCTCGCCGCGTTGGACTGGCGTGGTCACCGCCGGGGAATGTGCGAAGGTCTGCCAAACGCCCGCGCGGTTCACGCAACCGATTTCGGCCACGTAACTGCCGCCGGGTCGCTCGACTCGGACGAACGCCGACCGCGCGTTCGCCGCAAGCGACACCTGCTGGAAACGCGTGCCCGGCTCGCGCCCGGCATGGATCCGCAGCGCCAAACCCGCACCCGCCAAGGCCAGTTGCGGCGACGTCAAATCCCAAGCCGCGTGGAGGGTGTGCGGATCGCGCGCGGTCAACCACAGCCGGCCGGTGCCGTACTCGGCAGGCAGGTCGGGCTCGGTGACCGCTTCCGTTGCGGGCGGCGCAGGGTGCGCGGGTGGCGACGCAAATCGCCGTCCGGGCCCGGTCACGGGCGGGGGCACGTCGAAATCGTCCTCGAACAAGATCGGGGGGATGCGCACCGGTGGGGCAGGCACGGCCGGCGGGGCTGGCGGGGCGGCTTTGGCTTTGGGCGCCGCCGTGATTTTTGTCGGCGAGGTCTTTGCACTTTTTCGGCGCGAGGCGGTGGCGCGTGTTGACGAGGCCTTGGCCGCGGGTTTTCTCCGGACCGCGCGGACCATCGCTTTGGTGGGCGCGAACGACGGAACGGACGCGGCCGCTGCTAGTCGCGGCGCCAGCGGAGGGGTTAGCGCCTGCTTCTTGGCAACAGTCGGTTTAGCTGCGAGCCGCGACTGCGGCTTGACCGCGGCACTGGAGGAAAGCTTGGCTTTGCGGCCTATTTGCGCCGGTTTAGTCAGTGGTGCGGCAGGCGTGACCGGAAGCGGCGCAGGCTCAGGTTTGGGCGCGATCGGCGCGGGCTTGGTTTTGCGCGTTGCCTGGGCTGAACGCTTGGGACGGCGGGTGACGGCGCGCTGGCTCGGGGCCGCCGGTTTCGCCGTTGGGAGGGCAGGCTTAGGAGACGCAGCGGATGCCTGTCGGATCGACGAGGCGGCCGCGCCGGTTTTGGTTACACCCTTCTTGGTCAGCTTCGGCGGCGGCGTTGCGGCAGGCTTCGCGCTCATAACGGCTGGGCTGAGCGGACGCACCGTCGAGGCAGCAGCTTGGGCGGTCCGCGGTTTTTTCACCTTGGCCACAACTGCAACCGGTGCCGGGACAACACCGGTTTTCTTTTGCGCGGCCGGGGCGGCGACTTTCGGTGCGGCCGCGCGGGGCGCTGGGCTGGGCACGGCGCGGGTGGCCTGCGCGGTCGGGAGGTCGCCGGCTCTGCCGGGGATTGGTTTGCCCGCCGAGCTTCGGGCCCGGGTGGTTTTGCGGCTGGAGGCCGGGGTCTTGTTTGTTTGCGGCTTCATGGCGCCGTTGGGATGGGGCGGATGGCATCCTCGCCGCGGGCAACAATAGGGAGGGCTTCTCGCGTGGTGCAATGCAAATAACCGACGGGCGCGATGAATCGAATCACCCTGGTCCCCAGACTCGCCGACAAATTCGGTGTCGGTGCCGCGATTGCCGGGTTTTCCACCCGCCGGTCTTTCGCTGGCATGGCAGGGGTTCCAAGAAACTCTTCTGCAAACCATGCGAGCCTGGCTTGAAAAACCGGAAGGCGAGCCCGTGCCGATCCTCGGCAACCTCTCGCTCGGGCGCGGTGCCCCAAATGGCGTCGCGCTGCCGAACGAGCGCGTGTCGCGCCGCCATGCGATCATCCATTCCCAGGGCGAGGACGAGTACTGGCTCGTCGATCTGGGCAGTCGGAACGGCACTTACGTGAACGAACGCCGCGTGAACCAGCCGGTGCCTTTGCGCGACGGCGATCAGGTGCGCGTCGGCCCGTTCTGTTTCGTGTTTCGCCAGACCGGCCATCGTGGGAACGATCCCCTTGCCGGCCAGACCACGAGTCACACGCTGGTGGACGTGCGCACCGCGCCGTGCTGGTTGCTCGTGGCCGACGTGGAAGGCTCGCCCCGCCTCGCCCAACACCTGCCCGCGGACAAACTCGCGGTCCTGATGGGGCAGTGGTTTCTGAACTGCAAACAAATCATCGAGCAAGCCGGCGGCACGATGAACAAGTACCTCGGCGACGGCTACCTGGCCTTCTGGTACGCGAGCCCCGACACGCCGGCCGCGGTGGTCAAGGTGGTCGAGGCCTTGCGGCGTTTGCAACAACAGGCGAACCCGCGGTTCCGCTTTGTTCTGCATCGCGGCGATGTGTTGCTGGGCGGCGCGATCTCGATGGGCGAGGAAAGCCTGTCGGGAACCGCGGTGAACTTCACCTTTCGCCTGGAGAAGCTGGCGCGCATCGAGGCGCGGGGTGACGTGCCGGTGGCGGTGACCGAAGCCGGCGCAGTGCTGGCCCCAGTGCCGGTCGATTACCTGTCTTGGAGCGACACGCTCGACCGCCATTTCGTGCCCGGCCGAACCCCGGCCGGCCCACGCGAGATCGTGCTCCCCGGCGGTATCTCGCCGCTCGCCGAATCCGAAATCAAACAGCGCGGATGGACTGTCCGGAAATGGACCGGGACTTGGTGAGTCCTGC
>JAKCAB010000221.1 GCA_021839785.1 bacterium
CGGCGGGAGGAACTTCGGATTCTCTTGCGCAAAGATTTGAAGGAGGCGGCCGCCCAGTCCCGCCAGGGCAACCTCATGGATGCGTCCCGGTTGTACGAAGAGTGCTGGAGCTTGGTCCAGCGCATCGGAGACACGAGCATCGAGAACGAGCGCAAAGAGACCGTGGCCGGCTTCTCCGCCACCTACCTGGCGCTCAGCAAGAAATCCTATGCCAGCGCCGCCTACGAAGAGGCCAACCGGCAGGTGTCGCGCGTGCTCCGGGTGGATCCGAAGAACCCCGAGGCGCAAGAGTTGAAGGTGAAGGTGGACAAGGCGCTCAAGGCGCTCGAGGGGCGAACCCCCAGCAAGGAAATCGTCGCCCTGTTGCCGGAGGCCCACCAGTCCAAGTTGGACGCAGGTAGTTTGGTGCAGGATGCCAAGCTGCTTTATGAAATGGGCAAATTGGACGAGGCGGAAGGGAAGCTTCGGCAGGCGATCAAGATCGATCCGGAGAACCGCGCCGCGGGTTATTATCTCACCATGGTTCAGGAGTTGCGGTACAAGCAAGATGCCGTGAAGCGCGAAATCATGGCTCGCAACAAGATGGTCGAGGTCGAGGAGGCTTGGAATCCGTCCATCTCGCGCGAGAAGCTGCCGGTGGCCAACCCGTTTGCCCGTACCAATACCGTTTATACCGGTCCAGGCCGCCGAATGATTTATTCCAAGCTTGATCGCATCCGCCTCGAGAAAGTGGACTTCCCCGGCGTGTCGTTGAGCGAGGCCGTCACCTATCTGGACGAGGAAGCCCGTCTGCGCGACCCGGACAAGAAGGGGCTCAATTTCATCATTGCCCCGACCATCGACTCCCAGCCGCGTCAGGCGGCGGCCGGGCTGACCACCTTCGATCCGCAGACCGGGCAGCCGGTGACCGCGGCGCCCGAGCAGGAGCAGTTCGACCTGGGCGAAGTCCAGATCAAGATCGAGCCGCCACTGCATGACGTGCGCTTGGCCGACGTGCTGGACGCAATCGTCAAAGTGGCTGAGAAGCAGATCAAGTACTCGGTCGAGGAATACGCGATCGTGTTCAGCAAGAAGATTCCCGAAGGCGAACAGCTCTTTACCAAGACCTTCAAGGTCAACCCGAACACGTTCGTGCAAGGACTCGAAGGCGTCTATGCCATCGATTATTCCAGTGTGCTCGGCGGCAGTGGTACTGGCGGTACCGGGGGTGGCGGTTTGGGTGGCGGAGGTCTCGGCGGTGGCGGCGGCCTCGGCGGTGGTGGTGGTGGTGGCGGTTACGGCGGTGGTGGTGGCGGTTATGGCGGCCAAGGCGGCGGTGGCGGTCTGTCGATTGCGCGGGTGAGTATCGGCGGTGGTGGCTATGGCGGCCAAGGCGGCGGCGGTTTCGGCGGCGGCGGCGGCTATGGTGGCGGTGGTGGTGGCGGCATCGGCGGGGGTGGCGGTGGCTATGGCGGCCAAGGCGGTGGACTCGGTGGCCAAGGCGGTGGCGGTGGACTCGGCAGCGGTGGAAGTCCCACTGGCGTGGCGGGATCGACCCCGATGTCCTACGTCAACGACCTCGTGCGGCAATACTTCACCGCGGCAGGTGTCGATCTGGGCGGCCAGAACATTCTCGGCCAGGGTGGCGGCGGTTTCAGCGGCGCGGGCGGCTTCCAAGGCGGCGCGGCCGGCGCGGGTTTCCAGAACGCCCAAGGCAAAGCTTTGTTCTTTAATGACCGCACCGGGCTCCTCTTGGTTCGGGCGACCATGCAGGATCTCGAGATCATCGATCAGGCGATCCAAGCCCTAAACATGACGCCGGATCAGGTGACCATCGAGGTCAAGTTCGTCGAAATCGGGCAGGACGACGCGAAGGCCCTCGGCTTCGACTGGTATTTGGGTAATTTCAACATGGCGGGCGGCAACGTCGGCCTCTCTGGCGGGACGGCGCCTTCGTATGCGGGCACGCCCTCCGCCGCGAACCCTTACGGCGTGTTTCCGGGCAATTTCGGAGCGCCGGCGGTGGCGCCTAACGCCGGTACGGATCAAATAATCACCTCTGGATTGCGCAGCACGGAGGTCGGCGGCACAGCGATCCCAACCCTCGCGACGGTCACCGGCATCATGACGGATCCCCAATTCCGGGTGGTGATCCGGGCACTGGAACAACGCGGCGGCGTGGATGTGCTCTCCGCCCCGAAAGTGACGACCGTGAGCGGTCGCCAGGCACAGATTCAAATCATCGATCTCCAGACGGTGGTTTCGTATAACCAGGCCGGCGGCATCGGCGGCGGCACCACTACTACCGGCACAGGCACGGTGGGTGGTGGGACGACGACGGGTGTTGGGGTCGTCCAGTAACCGGTGGATCCAACTTTCGACCAGACATTCGATATGAGAATCAAAGCGCTTGTTCTGCTCGGTGCGGCGGTTTTGGGGTTGGGCGGCCTGGCCCACGCCCAGGTGGTCAACCAGGCGGCGGCCACCCCGACGATTCAACCCACCACCGTCCCGGTGCCGATCGGCCCGACCTTGGACGTGATCCCGCACGTTTCGGCGGATGGTTACACCATCCAATTAAACCTGTTGCCGACCGTTACCGAATTCCTCGGCTACGACGATCCCGGCCAATTCCGGGCGGTCGTCGGCAACCTGGCCGCGCCGGTGCCGCTGCCGCGGTTCCGCATCCGCCAGGTCGTGACCAGTTCGATCGTGTGGGACGGACAGACCGTGGTGCTGGGCGGCTTGATCTCCGAGCGCGTCACCAAGGTCAAGGACAAGGTGCCCGTCTTCGGCGATCTGCCGCTGGTCGGCCGCTTGTTCCGCAGCGAGGCGAAGTCGAGTTCGAAGAAGAATCTGGTCATTTTCGTGACCCCCACGATCATCGATCCGGCCGGCAACCGGGTGCACGACGAAAATAATCTCCCGTACGATCCCAACAAATTGCCGTCGCAATCGCCGTTCAGTCCGGCCCAGTGAGCGTTCGAGGGCCGGCTCGGGACCAAGGCCGACCCCAACTTGCCGGAACCGCCGGGGGTGGTCCTCGATTCTGCGGTTTGGGGAGATTTGAAGGGCTGGCGGAGCGATGACGTTCGGTCAGTCGAGTGGCAGGCGACTTGCTAAGTGGTGCTCGCGGCCACGGTATTCAGAAAAGCAGCGTGACCGGGCAGGTCGACCGCAAAGGCGGGGCTTGCCCAACGAAGTGCGAAAGCTTGTGGACACAGCTTACATGAGCGGAACAATGAGTGGACGCCCTCGAAGCGCGTCGGCGAACCCGGCCGTGGTCCGGGCGCGTGACGCTGGCCGGGCGGTCCGGCTGTCCTTGGCCCTCGGGATGGCCGCTACGAGCAGCATGGCGGCGGCCGACCTGACGGCGGCGGCGCAAGGCACCGAGTACCTGATCACGCGCGGAATGCCAGGGGACCAGACGCATCCCCACCTCAGCCTCGACGCCAGTGGCGGCTACGCGGTCTGGCAGGACAACGCCGTGGACGGCGCGGGTCTCGGCATCGGGGCTGCGAAGCTGAACGGCTCGCTTTCACCCATTCCCACGCGGATGTTCCGGGTCAACGAAAGCACGGCCGATGACCAGGAGAATCCGCAGGTTCAATTGCTCAAGGACGGTGGGGCGGTCTTCGTTTGGCAGGGGGGCAAGCAGGGATCGCAGGACATTTGGGCTCGCGTCATCGGCCCGGAAGGCACTTTCACGACGGGCGACCTGCGGTTGAACGCGGCCACCGGCAACCAGCGCGCCAACCCGGCCATCGCACTCCTGCCCGACGGCAACCTGGTCGTGCTCTGGAGCGGCTTCGGCCAGGACGGCAGCATGCAGGGCGTCTTTGGGCAGCGCCTCGCGCCGAACGGCGACAAGCTGGGCGGCGAATTTCAAATCAACCAGTTCAGCAGTTTCAACCAGCGGAATCCGGCCGTGACCCCGGTCGATGGGGGCGCATTTGTCGCGGCGTGGGTGAGCGAGCAGCAGAGCTACGAAAACAGCGTGGAGGTCTTCGCCCGGCGGTTCGACGCTTCCGGCAATCCGCTCGGCGACGAGTTCCGGCTCAACACCGCGACCAACCTCTGCGCCAACCCGGTGCTGGCCCGCGGTTGGAACGGCGGCTTCGTGGCGGCCTGGAGCGAGCGTTATCTCCCCGACCTGACCAACATGTGGGACGTGGTCGTGGGTAATTTCGACACCGCGGGGCAGCCGGTCGGCGCCCCGGCCGTGGTCAACACCTACCGGCCGAACAATCAGTTTTCGCCGCAGCTCGCCGCCCTGGGCGACACCCGGCTCGTGGTGTGGGACAGTCTTTGGCAGGATGGCTCGCGCGACGGCATTTACGGGCGCTTGCTGAGCTCGGACGGTCCGGCGGGGGGCGAATTCCTCATCAACACCACCACCGTCAGCCAGCAACTCCAACCCATGGTGGCGGCGGATGGCAGCGGGCGGTTCCTGGTGGCTTGGGCCGGATTCGCCGGCGGGGACGCGAGTTTCGAGATTTTTGGCCAACGGTTTGCGGGTGAACAGGTGCTGCCGGCGCCGAGCGCACCGGTCGTGTCCGCGCTGGACTCGTACTCGTTGATGGTGAGCTGGGCGCCGCTGGCCGGCTACACCGACCTCGCGGGCTACCGTCTCTTCGTGGACGGAGCGGCGACGCCGGTGGCTCTGACCAGCAATTTCTACATTCTGAGCGATCTGGATCCCGCAACGGTGCACAGCTTCCGGCTGGCCTATGAGTTGACGGGCGGTCGCGTTTCGCCGCTGTCGGACGTGGCCAGCGGCACGACCTGGGGCCGCGACCGCAACCACGACGGCCTGCCCGACGATTGGCAGACGCTGTATTGGGGGCCGGACAGCTCGACCTGGCCAATTCCAACGGTGGATTCCGACGGCGATGGCGCCTCGAACCTGGCTGAGTTCCTGGCCGGAACCGACCCAACGAAAGGGGACAGTGCCCTGCGGGTCGGCATTAAGCCCACGACCGGCGGTCTCCTGGTCCAATGGAACGCCCTGCCGGGTTCCATCTACCAACTCCAATCCTCGACCGATTTGAAAACTTGGTCGGATGCCGCGGGACCTGCGTTCGCTCCGGGGAGCGTCGCTTCCTCCGTCATTCCCGGCACCAACTCCACCGCTTACTATCGCGTTATTCGCGTCCGGTAACCTATGCGTGCTCTGTTCGCTCGAATCCTGCTGGTCCTCGCCCTCGCCGGCGCGTTGCCCCGCGCCCAGGCGTTCTCGTTGCTGGGCGCGTTCGACACCTGGATGACGCCGGAAATCGGCTACCAGCTCGGGGGGCTGGATCTTGGAAACAACACCCTCCCACCGGACGTGGGGGGGCCGATGAACTTGGGGGAGGAATACCGGTGGAACCTGCCTTTGATCACCTACGGGTTCGACGAATCGTTCCTCAATTATTTTGGCGCGAAAGGCGTGGAAGAGGTGGAGAAGGCCATCAAGGTCTTCAACGACCTGCCGGCAACCTCACAAATGAGCGCGGATCTGTCTGAGTTTCCCTTGGATACCCGCCGCTTCAACCACCGGGCGACGGCGCTGTACCTGTACGATCTGCGGTCGTACGCGATGGCCGCGCTGATGGAGGTCATGGGGGCCGCGCCGGCAGAGCGGTACGTCTGGACGCTGCGATCGCGCGTCGTGATCAACAACATTCCTTTCTACACGGTCATCAGACGCAACTTCGATCCGCTCTCGCTTCAACCCAGCGCGTACGTCAACTCCGTGCTTTACACCTATCAGATTCTCCAGACGATTACGACGCCCACGTATGAAGCGGTGGAGTTCGAGGTGGATCCTACTGTTCCGAGCGTCAATTCCGTGTCCTCGTTCATAGGGCTGTCGGTGGGAATCTTTGCCTCCGGCTGGACGGTCAACACCTCGCCTGGGCTGTTCTTCACCGGCCTGACCCGCGACGACGTGGCTGCGTTGCGCTACCTGTACCGGCCCTCCAACTACAACGTCGAAACGTTGGCCACGAACGTGGTGCAGGCGTCGCCGGGGACGGCAAGCGGCACTTACCTGATCGGGGGCAGCACCGGATCCGGCAGCTCAAACCCGTGGGGTGCTCCTTCCGGTTTCACCAACGCGGTGGGAACCAACCTGGCGGCGATCGACGTCGCACTCCGTTCGGGCGTGGACAAGGTCAGCTTTGCGCGGGTGAACTACGATTCCTTGGTCGGCGGCTGGGTGGCGCTGACGAACGTGTACGTGGACAAGTACATCACCAATTACACCCAGCGTAGTCAGACCGTGCAGCGTACGCTGACGGCCCCGGACGTGCTTTTCACCGCGGCGGACCTCGGCATCGGGGTCACGTCGCCGGTCATGTACCGCCGGACCATTCCGCTGGTTAACTTGGATGCGCAGAACGGCAGCGAGACGTTGGCCGGTCCCGGGCTGATACAGCCCCCCGTCACGATCACCTTCAGCAAGTTGGGCCAGTTTCTCATCAACGTTCCCGAAGGTGGAGAAGCCGATAGTATCCCGGGTTTCTTCTGGGGGACTTATGACGGGACTACGGCGGAGCCGGTCATTTATCCTTTCGGTGCAAGCATCCAAGACTTGGAACGCCTGGTCCTCTCGGGGAGCATGAGTGACAGCAGCCAGACCCCGTGGCTTTCTCCGTTCATCACGGTTACAGCGACCGGAACAACCAGCACGACCGGGACAGGTGGAACAACCCCGTGAACCCAGATTGAGCCAGGAGTTGGCTCGGAAACGACTTTGATTCGGCTATGAAGCGGCTTTTGACATTCCTGGCGGGGGCAGCAGTGCTGCCGGTGCTCGTGCGCGCCGGCTCGAGTACCCTGCCCATTTACATCAACTCGGGCACCATCGTCACCAACCCGCCGCAAATCGACGCCACGGCGTTTGTCAATCTGGGCACGTTCCAGGCGTTCACGCCGTTGCCGTACGATTTCACGATGACGCTGCCGTACGATTTCACGAATACGCGGTACTACACGAACCGCGGCGCCATGATCGGTGTGCCGGGCTTTCGATTCGACTACATCGACGACAACGGTTTCCATCGCCCGTCGGCCAATTTCGTCAACGACAATTCCGGCCGGGTCGCCGCACTGGAGTATTACGTGCTTCCGGACTATTGGGGACCAGGCGCCTATAGCCAGACGATGCTGCTGATCTCGGCCACGAACGTAGCCAGTTCGGGCTATATCGGCGTGGGGAACGCCGGCATCCTCTCGATCACCGGTCAAAACGTGAATTTGTCTCGCGGCAGCTTGGAAGTGCAGCCGCTAACCTCGTTCGGCTTCGCCAACGCGATATTCGATGTCGATCGGGACAACGTACCGGACTCTTTCTACCCCGACAGCGCGATGTTCGACCTTTACTGGGGTTCCGGCGTACAGGATCCGCCGCCGATTTTCGGTCCCATCAACACGGCGGCGATTCTGCGACCGCAGAGCGGGGGCTTCCTGGTCAACTCCCCATTCCATGCGGTGACGAACAAGTTCGGATGGTTCCTGACCGGTGTCAGCACTTTCATTCCACCCGAGTATAACACCTCGTTTGGCAACACCGGCGTCGTGGGCTTTACTGGGTTGACCCTGACTAACTTCGATGGGTCGATCTCGAACCTGATCATGCCCACCAATATTTATCGCCAGGCGGTCCTTGTGGGGGTGGGCGACACCAATTTCACGGTTCGGACCAAATTCGGCCCTCCCGGTCCGGCCGGAATGGGTATGGGCACCGTGGCGGTCGAGATTGCCTCCCAAACGACCAACGTCATCACGGCTTCGGCTGAAACCAGTGCCATCTACTTCGTGGATTACTTGGGATACAATACCAACACGCTGTCCTTGACGAATCTGTTGGTTTGGGTGCCGACGATGCGGCCTTACGCCTATCGGATCTACCGGGAGCAGCCGTTCGAGTTTGCCATCGGTGCCAACGGTAATAGTCCGATTTTCAACTCGTTCCTTTACGATTTGAGCTTCTCCAACGTGTATGCGACCAACTTGTACGCCGGTTACGGGGGCTTCATCGACAATCTCGAAAACCGTCCGCCGCCGGTGCCGGGCGTCGATGTGACCAACACGAGCGGGCGGATCGAGATTGCGGGCGACACCGTTGACTTGAGTAACACCCGCATCCGGGGCATGAGCACGGTGAGTATCAAGGCCAAGCACCTGAAGAACAGCGCCGGCGCGAAGATCGATGTTCCGAATCTCATTTACGACATGGCTTCCACCAACGGTCTGCTGACCATCCAGAGCCTGTCGAAGGACTCGACGCACGCCGTTAATGGCAACATCTACGCCTGGAGTGGCGTGTGGTCGAACCAGTTTGCCTTGGTGCTGTCGAACTGGTTCATCGACGCCAACACGAATTATTTCAACCCCGTTACCAACCCGGTGGATGTCAGCATCTACTGTCTTGTGCTCAGCGCCGATTTGCTCACAAGGACCCAACAGGTGGTTACCCACACGCTCGCTCTGGCGAGTACGAACGTGGTGATCGACGATCCTTTTCTGGTGAGCAGCAAAATGGACATTGCGGCTGAGAGCTTGACCGTGAACAGCAACTTCTCGCTGGGCGGGCCGCTGGTGAACTGGACGGGCGACCTGACGCCGGGGTTGCGGTACATGACCAACAACGGAACGATCAACATCCCGAACGTCGCTTACTACGGGGGCGATTATCCGGCCGGCCAGCAACTACTGCAAATGGTCAACACCGGGACGCTCCGGGCGGGCGCGCACGAAATCGCGTGCGACTTCTTCCAAGATTCCGGGACCATCCAAAACAACAACGACCTGCGAGTGTTCGCGAACACGGCGGTCCTGGATAGCGCTTACGAAAACGCCAGCGGAGCGGTCCACTATTATGGCAACGATTACAAACTGCGGAACACCCACGTCGTTGCCAGCCGGGGCTTCTTCATCAATGTCACGAACAGCTTTAGCGACGTGGGGGCGGGGGCCAACAATTTGATCGAGTTGTCCGACGGTTTCAGCCTGCTGCGCAAACCCGCTTACGGTGACCTGCTGGGCACCACCTTCCGCACTCGCGCCCCCCAGTTTACCAGCGTGTCCCATACTTGGGCCGCGGCGGACCGCGGCGCGCGCAAAGACGGTTTCAAGGACAACGCGGCGATCGGCCGGCTCGTGCTGGACAGTCTGCCGAACGGGGAACTGCGTTTCGGACCGCCCACGGACGGCATGGGCACCCCGCTGCCCGGCAACTACGCGCTGTATGTGGATTACCTCGAGTTTGCTACGAACAGCGTGGCTTTGGATCCCGCGGCCTATATCGTGATCGAACCGGGGCTGAACATCTACTTTGCCGCCTCCAACCTGGGCGAAGAGGAAATCGACGGCCTGTTCGGCGGCCAGTTGCACTGGGTGAAAGATTATGCTGGACCGGCGAGTGGCGTGGATGTGGCTTTGCGCAACGGCAAGACCCTGCATGTAAACGTCGGTTTGGTGGACAGCAAGACCATTGACTCGGATGGCGACGGGCTGGCCAACGGCTACGACCAATATCCGTTCGACGACGTGCTGATCACCGATTTCAAGATCCTCAGCACGGATCCGTACACGACCCAGTTGTCTTGGCGGGCGGCCGCCCAGACCGGGTACGCGGTCGAGTACGTCACCAATCTCGTGGCACCGATGTGGACGGTGTTCGCCGCCGCCACCAACGCCGCGCCGACGATCCAGACTTTGACGGTAACGAATTTGGTCAGCCCGGCCGGTGGCGGGCAGCGGTATTACCGGGTCCGCTATGACCCATAGTTGGCGGCTCCCAACCGGAGAGTTGACGGGCGCGTCCGTGCCCTCGTGCGCGGCGCGCCTGTGTGTTAGTTTTCAACCGCAGAGGTGATTCGATGAAGACGCGTGTCCTAAAGGCCGCCTTGGTGGGCGGCGCGATCCTGAGCCTGGCCTCGCTCCAGGCCTTTCAGAGTCCCACGGTGGCTACGCTGCCAAACGTGGACAAGCGGGCGCCTGCCAGCGGCCCGAGTCTCATGCTTACCACCCCCCCGCGGACCTTCGGTTTCACGCCCGCGCAAACCCAGGCGGCGGCAAACCTCCGCAACCGCATTCCCAGTCTCGTGGTGTCGGCGCACAACCTCACCCGCTCTCCCCGTCTGGTGACCGCCGAAACCGGATTCCTGACCGGTCGGGGTGGCGTGGGCGGTGGCGTGTCCGCGCAAACGCTCGCGACGATTCCGGCCAACGATCCGCATCGTGTGGTCAAGGCTTTCCTGGCCGAGAACCGGGCGTTGTTCGGCTACGGCCCGGACAGTCTCGATAACGCGGTGGTGAAGCGCGATTACGTCACCAAGCACAATGGTCTCCACACGACCGTCTGGGAACAGCAGGTCGCCGGCATCTCGGTTTTCGAAGCGGTGCTGCAAAGCCACGTCACCGCCAAAGGCGAATTGGTGGGCATCGCCAGCCAGTTCGTGACCGATCCCGTGACCGCGGCGGAGCAAGGCACGCCCGCCTGGGCGGCGCTGACTCAAAACCCGCCGATCCCGATGGCCCGGGCCCTGGCGAAGGCCGCGGCGGACGTGGGCGATCAAGTGGACGAAGCCGCGGTGCGTCGGATCAGCGAACCGGTGGGCGCCGAAATGGACACCAAGCTGCGCGCGCCGCTGCTGAGCGGCGATAGCTACGCCAAGCTCATCTGGCTGCCGATGAACGCCGGTTCGCTGCGGCTGGCCTGGCAGGTGATTTTTGTGAGCAAGGCGCGCCAGGAAATGTACCTGAGCGTGGTGGATGCCCAGACGGGCCAGGTGGTGGTGCGCCACAATCTGACCTGCTACGCCGCACCGGCGACCCCGGTGGCGGCGACCTACAACGTGTTCCTGGGCGAAAGCCCGTCGCCCTTCAACCCCGGCTGGCAGGTGCCCAATGACGAGCAGCCGCCCCTCCAGCCGCGGACGTTGGTGACCAATCTAACCGCTCTTGACCTGACTGCGTCGCCGTCCGGGTGGCTTGATGCGGCCGATCAGTTTACCGGCGCGTACACCACGACCGGCAACAACGTGGATGCCCACGCGGACTTGGACGACGACAACAACCCCGACCTGCCGCGGCCCTCCTCGACGCAGGATCCGCCGGTGTTCGACTTTCTGTTGGACCTTACCATCCAACCCGTTACCCACACGAATGCCACCGTGGTGAATCTGTTCTACCTGAACAATTTCATGCACGACAAGTTGTACGAACTCGGCTTCACCGAGGCGGCCGGCAACTTCCAGAACAACAACTTCGGTCGGGGCGGTTTGGGCAACGACGCCGTGCAGGCCGACGCTTTGGATGGCGCGCTTCTGAACGACTTCGCGCACCGCAACAACGCGAACTTTTACCCGCCGCCGGACGGCTATCCAGGCCGGATGCAGATGTATATCTTCGACGGGCCGGTGCCGAATCGCGACGGCTCGCTGGATGCGAACATTGTCTGTCACGAATATACGCACGGCTTGAGCGGCCGGTTGGTGGGTGCGGGCGTGGGCATCACGGCCCTGCAAACCGCGGGCATGGGCGAAGGCTGGTCGGACTTCTATTCGCTGGCCTTGCTGAGCAAGGAAACCGACGACCCGCACGCCTGTTACCAGGAAGGCGCCTACGCGAGTTACCTCCTGTCGGATCTGACGGAGAATTATTACTTCGGCATCCGGCGCTATCCGTATTCCACGGACATGCTCAAGAATCCGCTGACGTTCAAGGACATCGATCCGACTCAGGCAGACACGCATTTCGGCATTCCGAAGAGCCCGGTGGCGTACGACTACGCGCCGGAGGTTCACAACCAGGGCGAAGTCTGGTGCATGATGCTTTGGGAGATGCGGGCCAATTTGATCGACACCTATGGCGCAGCCACCGGCAACCAGCTCGCCATGCAGTTGGTCACCGACGGGATGAAGCTGGGTCCGGCCAATCCGACTTTCGTGGAGACGCGGGATGCGATCGTACAAGCCGACGAAGTCCTTACCGGCGGGGCCAACGCCGCCGAAATCTGGACGGCTTTCGCCAAACGCGGTCTGGGCTACGGCGCCACGGCCCCCGACAGCGACACAACCCTCGGCGTGGTGGAATCTTACGATCTGCCGCCGGGCGTCGGCATCCAGCCGCCCACGGGCGTACTCTCGCTGACGGTGATTCCGCCCGACCGCTCCACCGTTCTGAGTGGCACGAACATGCCGGTTTACATCCGGGTCCGCGATGGCGTCGGCGTCACCAACGCCACGGTCACCGCCAAGGTCAATGGCTCGATCGACCTCCCCATCAACAACGGAGGCACGACGCCGGACGCCCGACCGGCGGATTCGATTTACACGGGCCTTCTCGACGTGCCAGTCAACGCGACGAACATCACCCTCTACATAACGGCCAACGCGCCGGACAAGACCAACGCCACCTTGTCGGTGAACTATTTCGTGGCGCAGCAGCCGGTCAACGACCTCTTCAAAAACCGCGCCAAGGTCAACGCGCCGGGCGGCTATTTCTTCACCAACAACAAGTACGCCACCACGGAAACGGGCGAACCGGCGCCGGCGGGAATCAGCAACTTCGTGGCCTCGCTGTGGTGGAGTTGGACGCCGACCAATGACAGCCCCGTTTTGGTGGACACCGCCGGCAGCGCCTTCCAGAGCGTCGTGGGCGTGTACACCGGCAACAACCTGACCAACCTCACCGAGGTGACATCGGTGGGCTCGGTCCCGCAACGCAAACAGAGCTACCTGTACTTCGATGCCAAGAAGGGCCAGACTTATCAGATCTCGGTCGCCGGTGCGAGTCCGGCCAGCGCCGGCGTGCTCCAGTTGCGCATCACGCCCAACGGCTCGCCGGACATTACGCCGCCGGTCGTCACGGTTTCGCGCCCGCCCAGCGGCTATATCTGGACCAACAACGTCGTGGATGTGGTCGCCACCGCGGTCGATCCCGAACCGCTGGCCAGCGGCGTGGACCAGATCACTTTCCAGGTCGGCCCGCGGAGCTTCGGCCCGGCCGAACCGGCCGCCGCCCTCGCGGAAGGCAGCACCACCAACCGCATTGCTTTGAGCGAAGGCCGCAACACCATCACGGTCACGGCCACTGACCTGGCGGGCAATGCCAGCATGACCAACATCCTGGTGACTTACCGCCGGCCGGAACCGCCGAACGATCACTTCGTGAACGCGACGCGGCTGCAAGGCGACGCGGGCACGAACAGCGTTTCCAACGCGCTCGCCACCCGGGAAAATGGCGAGCCACGCCACGCCGGTAACGACGGTGGGAAATCGGTTTGGTGGAAATGGTGGGCGCCCAGCGACGGAGTATTGCTGCTGAGTACCGAGGGCAGCGATTTCGATACGCTCCTGGGCCTTTACACGGGTGAGCGCGTGGACATCCTTCGGACTGTCACTTCCAACGATGACGCTTACGAAGGCGCCAGGTTCAGCAAAATCCGCCAGGCGGTGCGCTCGAATGTCGTTTACTCCATCGCGGTGGATGGCTTCAACGCGGCCACCGGCCAGGTGCAACTGGCCTACTCGTTCGTGCCCTCGAAGCTTTACCAGCTCACGGTCGGCCCGGCTTCGGGCGGCGCGACCTATCCGCCCGCCGGCGTGATCGACGTGGAAGCCAACGCCAGCGTGCAACTGGCGGCGGATCCTGATCCGGGTTACGAATTCACCGGCTGGCAGGGGGACATCAACACTTCCGAGAATCCGGTGCCGGTGCCCGTCACCACGAACATGACCGTGCAGGCCGTCTTCCGGCCGCAACCCATCGCCGACGACTTCGAGTCCGGTGGTCTGGGGCAACAGCCTTGGGTGACTGGCGGCGATGTGCCTTGGTACGTCACCGACGAGACTGCCGCGCTCGGGAAGTACTCGGTGCGCTCGGGCAAAATCGGCAACAACCAGACCAGCTCGCTCACACTCGCCAAGACGTTGCGGGCGGGAACGGCAAGTTGCGATGTCCGCGTGAGTTCCGAGGCGAACTACGACTTCCTCCAATTCTACGTGGACGGAACCTTGGTTCAGCAATGGACCGGTGAAGTCGGCTGGACCAAGTTCGAGTTCGCCGTGACCGCGGGCGACCACACCCTGGAATGGCGCTACGTCAAGGATCCGGCCCGCAGCCTCGGTTCGGACGCGGCGTTCATCGACAACGTGGCGTTGCCGGTCGCGGTGCCGAACGACGGCACCCGGCCGGTGCTCTCCATCGGCCGCGCCTTCACCGGCGGGGTGGAAATCCGCCTGCGAGGTCAGACCAACCAAATCTACGTGATCCAGGCGGCCACGAACTTCCCGGCTCGCTGGCAGGGGATCTACACCAACCAGGCGAGCTTCGGCGAGCTTCGGTTTATCGATCCGGACTCCGTCACCATTCCGAGCCGGGTGTATCGCGGCGTCGCGCCTTGAGGGCGGGTCCGCCGAGGTTCGCAGCATGTCCTCCTTTCCGCCGCGCGGTGGCCGCTCGCCGCGCGGCTTCGTTTTTGCAGACGGCAACGCCTGGGCTCTCGCCAGTGGCGGGCAACAGCTGCCGCCGGTCCGTCACGCCACCACTCTTTGCCTCGCGCGATGAAACTCCTCGGACTTACGGGCGGCATCGGCATGGGCAAGTCGGCGGCGGCGGATTGTCTCCGGCAGCTTGGTCTGCCAGTCACGGACACCGACACGTTGGCGCGGGAACTGGTGGCGCCGGGCCAATCCGCTTTGCGGGAGATCCAACGCGCCTTCGGCGACGGCGTCGTGGACGATGCAGGCGTTCTGCGCCGCGAGGAACTGGCCCGAATCGTGTTTGCAGACGACAACCGCCGCCGGGAGCTTGAGGCCATTTTGCATCCGCGCATTCGGGCGGCGTGGTTGGCCGAGGCGGCGCGCTGGCGGGAGCGCGGTTGCCTGGCCGGCGGCGTGGTCATTCCGCTGCTTTTCGAGACGGACGCCGCCTGGCAGTTTTCGGCCACGATCTGTGTGGCCTGCACGGCGGCGAGCCAGCAAGCGCGCTTGCGGGCGCGTGGCTGGTCGGAGGAGCAAATCACGCAGCGCATCCGTGCCCAGTGGCCGATCGAACGAAAAATCGCGGCGGCGCGCTACGTGATTTGGGCCGAAGGCGGACTGGCCAACACGGCCGGGCAACTCGCCCGCATTCTGCGTGGGGTGGGAGTGGTTCCGTGAGCCACAGGAGCGACCGAAAATGCGGGAATCGTGGCGTGTTATTTGCTGTTTATCGAGGTTTGCGCGACCAGTTTTGAATGCCCTTGCGACCGAAGTACCTGTCACCTAAAGTCGGTGCACCTGAAAAGCCATGAAAGCTGTTAAATGGTCTTTGGCCGGGTTGGCCAGCCTCTTCGTTTTTCTTTCGTTCTGGCCCCGCGGTGAGAAGGCGATTCCTCTTCCGACCCGGCCGCGGACGGTGGCTGTCCCGAGCGCTCCGCAGACCAGCCTGCTCTCTTATGCCGCTGTGCGCGGTGGCGGCACGGCGGCTCCCGCGTCGCAAGCGACTTCCGCCGGCACGATGGCCGCCAGCGAACCAAGTCCCGGCCACGCCTACGCCTCGCCGCGCGCGGCTTTCGCGGGCTGGGTGGAGCGTTATTTCAGCGAGGCTTGGGGCGGTGATTCCGCGGCGTTGATTGCCGAGGGCGAACGGTTGGCGCAAGCCCGACGCGCCGAGCTGGCGGCGGAGATCGAGGAAAATCCACGGGCGGCCTTGGAACACGCGGTGCCTTATCGCTGGCGTCAGGTGTTGCCGGCGAACATCACCCGCCATTTCGAAGAAACCGTGAGCGGCCTGGCCCAGTTCGACGTTTACGAAGCCTCGCCCGCGCCGGGAGCGGACTACAAGCTGTTCAAGACCCCGACCTACCGTTACGTGACCCTGAAGGGGCGCACTTATCGCGCTTACGTTTATGGGCTGCGGGCGATGCAAATGTCGCTCAAGAATGTGCCTTTGCACGGCATCGCCGTCGGCGACGCAATGGCCGTGGATGAGGATCCGGTTCGCGTGCTCGATGGGGACGAGGCGAAGGCGGTCGCGGCCAGCGGGGCTTCGGTGGCCGGTGCCTGTG
>JAKCAB010000276.1 GCA_021839785.1 bacterium
CTTCCGATCTGGCGGGCCGGTCGTGCCAGATGCGCGGCACGGTGAAACTGCTCAACGCCAGACACAGCACGCCCAAGCCGAAGACGAGGCCCATCGACGGCCAGAAGAATTGCTGGAGGTTGATTCCTCTCGTCATCGGCGGGGTCGTCGTCAGAATCAGGGCAAACGCCGGGCTCGGAATCAACCATTCCAAAGGCGGCATGCCGGGTCCGGAGAAATTGGTACGCGCCAGGTAAATCCAAAGCCCGATGAACGGCCCCACCACCACCGCAGCCACCAGAACCACCGTTACCAGCATGGCGCGCCGGCCGTTGGTCAACCCGGTGGACACGCCGATGCCCAACGCCAGCGAGAAGAACAGCGTGTTCAGCAGCACCAGCACGGTCATCCCGAATTGCCTGCCCGTCACGCCGCCGAACAACAGCGAGCCGCCCAGCACGGGCACGATGGCGAGGAGGGAATAAATGGCGTTCAGCGAAGACGCGGCCAGCTTCCCGAGGACGATGTCGTAGCCCTTGAGGTCGGTGAGGAAGAGCAGGCCCAGCGTGCCTTCGCGGCGCTCCTCGGAGATGGCGTCAGCGGTAAGCCGGGCGCCGGCCAGCGCGCAGAAGATCATCGCCAGCCAGGCGAGCGAGACGAACAATACGAGCCCGAGCTCCGCCTGGCTGCCTCGGGCGAAATTCGCAAACACGAACGCGCAAATGACCAACGCCAGCAGCGCGGCCACGACGCGGTTCCAATGCGCCGCGCGCCGGCGCGCCGCCACGCGCAGTTCCCGCGCCACGATGGGCAGGAAGGTCATGTGCGGACGATTCTGCGGACCCGGCCGCCGAATTCAATCGCAGAGCGCCTCCCCGTCGTCGCCGGCGCACCGGTCGGGGGCGGCCGAGCCGCGACAGGTTTAACCTGCTCGTCTGGCTTAGCCTCGCTCACGGCTGGACTTGCAGGACGCAGTCGAACCACTCGCCGAGCCGCTCGCCGTCCCGCGTAACGTCGAAGGCCACCAGGTTCACGCCCGCCTTCGCCGCGGCCGTTGCCCGGATGTGAATCGGAAACGCACCGCGAGCCTCCCCGGTCAATTCACCTGCGAGCACCGGCGGCTCGGCGATCAAGCCGGGCGGGGTGTGGATTTCAATGCGGTGAGTTTGCGCGCGGGTGAGGAAGTTGCGGACGTGCAGCGTCAGTTCCACGGCCTCGCCGCGGCGCACGCTCGCGCGGTACGGCTCGGCGCGGACCCAAAACGGATCGAAGCCGTACCGGTAATCCTCGCCGGCGATGAGGTCGCGAAAAGCATCGCGCATCCGGTACGCCCAGCGGCGGTAGCGCTCGATGAATTTCGCCGGCCGGTCCATCACGTACGAATGGCCGCCGAGCAGCAGGTCGGGCTTGAGGCGGTGGAGGTATTCGCCCGCGACGATGTAGCCTTCCTCGAGGATCGCGCTGTTGTGGGCTACCATCGCTTCGTGGCCGGTCTCCGCCGGATCGGCCGGATCGCCAAAGAGGTTGTCGCCAGTGAAGGCAACTTTGCGGCCGTCGATGACGCCCGTCAGGCACAGCGCGAACTCGGTTTGGCCGGGCATCCAATCGACCCTGAAGTGGTAGCCTTCCCAGTCCAGGCGCTCGCCGTCCTTGAACAGCCGGTCGAAGCGCACACCGTCCACACCGCTGCCGTACGCTTGGATGGGCGCGGCGTAGTCGAACCGTTCCGGGTGCTCGCACACCGGCCCCATCCGGTCGAGCGCCCAAAGTTGCGCGCCCCATTTCTGGCGCAGGTGCGGCGCTTGCAGAAAGTGGTCGCCGTGCATGTGCGTGATGATCGCGGCGTCGATTTGCTTGAGGCCATATTGCGCGCGCAGACCTTCGATTGCGGCGTCGAGGAATTGTTCGTCCAGCAGGCCGCAGTCCACCACCAGCGCGTGGCCGCTGTTGGCGAGGATCAGATAAAAATTCGGGAAAAAGTTTGGCCCGCGGAACTTGAAGAGGTGCGGCGACACCTGCCAGAGATGCGGCACTGCGCTGGGCCGTGACACGTTGTCCTGGACCGCGCCCGAGAATGAACTGACCGGGTAACCGCGCACCAGCAGTCGCTCGAAGGCAAAGAGCTTTCGCTCGAACGCCGCGAGTTGTTGCGCCGGTTCGCGGATCGCCGGGCCGTGCGACGGCAACATCAAGGCCGGCCGGTAGCCGGCGACTTGCGCGGCCGAATTCGCCAGCGCCCACACGCCCGCCGCGAAGCCGTAATCCCACTCCGAATCGAACCAGGTGTGCAACCGCGCGCCGTCCAGCATCAGGTCGCCGGTGAACGCCAGCCAGTTCGTGCCGTCGCGGAGCAGGTACGACAGGCTGCCCGGACTGTTGCCGCGGGTATCGACGCACCAGAACTCGTGGCCGCGCCAGGCGAACGTGTCCATGCCCGCGAACGTGCGGTCCAGCGGGATCGGCTCGATTGGCGGGCGCACGTAGCTCGAGCCGTGGATGGTGAAGGCGTCGCCAAGCCGCACCTGCATTTTCCGGAAGTCCGCCGGCCGCTCGAACAAGGCGCGTTCGGCCTCGGGTGCGGCGACCTTCGTGCCTTGCGCGCGCCACGGTGCCAGCCGCGGCGCCCCCTGGCATTGCTCGCGATGGTGGTGCGTGAACAGCACCCACTCGACGCGACGCACGCCGAGGTCGCCCAGGTGATCGAGCACGCTGCCGTCGCCAAGATCGATCAACAACGCCGTCTCGCCGTTGCGGAGCACATAGACGTTGCAGGTGTCGGTCCAGACAAAGAGGTCCGAATGCGCCTTGGCATCCGGTTGGCTGAAATGGGCGGCTGGCGAAGTCGCTCCGCGCGCGGCGAGCAAGGGAGCGTGAACGGCGAGCAATAAGCCGAGAACCCGCAGACTGAGGAAAGGCTTTGGCATGGCGACGCCATATGGAAACCGAAGCCTCCAGAAGCGCAAGACCTGTCGGGATCCAGACCGCGCTCGCGGCGGCAATGTACATGGGAGCGCGGGCTTGCGACCCGCCGCGCGCACTGGTGCTTCCGTGGACGCTGCACTTCCGCTCAGCGCACGGCGGGCAGCTCGGCTCGTAGTG
>JAKCAB010000751.1 GCA_021839785.1 bacterium
TGCCGACGGTGGCGGTTGCCCCTCGGTTCAAAAACCCAGCCGGAAGTAATTGCCAAAATTGCGCTGCCAAGTAACAATCCTGTATGCGTTTTGTTTATTCGACAATCCGGCCGGACCCACGGCGGTCGCCGGCGCTCGGCGCAGTGGCCCTGGTTGCCGTGGCGTGGCTCGGGGTTACCGGCTGCGATCGCGAGGGCGTGCGCCAGTACCAGGCGCCCAAAGGCACCGCCTCGGCCGCGTCCACCCCGCCCGCGGGCATGATGACGCCGGAACCGTCGGCCGGCGTTCCGCACGTGAAATGGCAGCTCCCTGCCGGCTGGCAGGAACTGCCGGCGGGCCAGATGCGGGTCGGGTCGTTTGCCGTCACGGGCGAGAACGGCCAGAAGGCGGACGTGTCGATCATTCCGCTGCCCGGCCTGGCTGGCAGCGACCTGGACAACGTGAATCGCTGGCTCGGCCAGTTGGGCGCGGCGCCGATCACGGCCGATGAACTGGGCAAGCTGGCCGAAAAGGTCGGCGTGGGCGGCAGCGAAGGGCAGTTGTTCGACCTCGCGGGGCCGGCGGACCAGAAACCGCGCAAGCGGATGCTCGCGGCGATTTTGCGGCGCGAGGGCACGGCGTGGTTCTTCAAAATGACTGGCGACGATGCGCTGGTCACCCAGCAGAAGCCTGCTTATGTCAGTTTCCTCAAAACCCTGACCTTCGGACCCGCCGCCGCGGCCGGCGCACCGGCGGGCGCAGCCACCGCTCCGGCCGCGCCACCGCCGCTGCTGACGCCGGCGCAAATGCCAGCCCCCACCGCCGGCAAGCCTGCCTTCACTGTGCCGGCGACCTGGAAGGAAGAAGCGCCGGGGCCGATGAAGGTGGTGAAGTACGTTCCGGAAGGCGCCGCCGGCAAAGCTGACATCACGGTCGTCGTTTTGCCCGGCGATGGCGGGGGCGAGCTCGCCAATATCAACCGCTGGCGCCGGCAACTCGGCCTGGAACCCACGACCGAGACCGACCCGGCGAAACTGGCGACGGCCTTGAAGATCGAAGGCGCACAGGGGTACCTGGTGGACATCACCAACGACGCTTCCCAGCGCCGGATGATTGCGGCGGCGGTGACCCGCGGAGGCCAGACCTGGTTTTACAAACTGACCGGCGAGACGGCGGTCGCGGAGAAGGAAAAGGCCGCGTTCATCCAATTTGTCGAGACTGCCAAGTATGCGCTCTAACCCGCTCGTTCGTTTCTTCTCGTCGCTGAAACTCACGGTGGTCTGCCTCGCGTGCGCCACCGTGCTCGTGTTCATCGGGACGCTGGCCCAGGTCAACCAGGGTTTGTACGCGGTCCAGGCGAACTATTTTCAGAGCTTCTTCGTGTTCTGGCAGGTGCCGGGCACCGCGCTGCGCATCCCTGTTTTCCCGGGTGGTTACCTCGTCGGGGGAGTTCTGCTGGTGAACCTGATTGTCGCGTACGCGACACGGATCGGTTTCCGGCGCATCCACACCGGGCTACTGTTGATCCATGCGGGCCTGGTGTTGTTGCTGCTGGGCCAGCTTTGGACCGACCTCGCGCAGCGCGAGAGCGTGATGCGGCTGGAGGAAGGCGAGACCAAGAGCTACTCGGAATCCCAGCGCCACACGGAACTGGCCGTGGCGGATGTGAGCGACCCGAGCCACGACCAGGTGGTCGCCATCCCGGAAGCGCAGCTCAAACCGGGCGCGGAAATCCGCCTGGCGAGCCTGCCGTTCGCGATCAAGGTGCAGCAATTCTGGCTCAACTCCGCGCCGGTGCGCGGTCAGACCAACGCGGTGGTGCCGATGGCCACCCAGGGGGCGGGCCGCAACCAGCAGTTCATGCAGCGGCCGCCGGTCACCAGCACCGACGAACGCAATGTGCCCACCGCGGTGGTCGAACTCGTCGGCAACGGCGGTTTGCTTGGTACGTGGCTGCTCAGCGACTGGCTGCTGGCGCCGCAGTCTTTGGAGGTGGCCGGCAAGAAGTACGAGTTGTCGCTGCGGCTAGCCCGGTATTACAAGCCGTTCTCGATCACGCTCCTTGAGGCGCGCCATGACAATTACAAGGGCACGTCCATTCCGCGCAATTTCTCCAGTCGCGTGCGCGTGCGGAATCCGGCCACGGGCGAGGATCGCGAGGTGTTGATCCGCATGAACGATCCGCTCCGGTACGACGGCTTTACGTTCTACCAGTATCAAATGATGGCCGGGGAAGACTTGCGCCAGGCTGGCCAGAGACCGACCTCGACCCTGCAGGTCGTCCGCAACCCCGGCTGGTTGACGCCGTACATCGCCTGCGTGCTGGTGGGGCTGGGGCTGGTCGTTCAGTTCAGCACGCACCTCATCGGTTTCGCCCGCCGCCGGCTGGCCAAAGCCGTTCTGGCCGCCGCCCCGGTTCCTGCCGCGGCTCGCGAGCGCAAGCCCAAACTCAAGCCGGCCAAGGCCCTGGCCCGCTAAACCTCTCTTTCCTTGATCGCCATGAAGAAAATCGTTCCTTGGATCGTCGTCGGCGTGTTCGCCCTGTGGGTGCTCGGCGGCTTGCGCCCGCCCGCCGAGAAAACCGCCTTCGACCTGACCGATTTCGGCCGCCTGCCGGTGCTGCTCAACGGCCGCGTGCAACCCATCGATTCGGTGGCTCGCAACGCGCTTCTCCAAATCCGCACGCGCCAGGCGTTCGCCGAGGTGAAGAACCCGGACGCCCCGTGGTGGAAGCCGTCCGAGAAATACACCCGGATGAGCGCCCTCGAGTGGTTCCTCGAACTCGCGGCCAGGCCCGAACAGGCGGACCACCGGAAGGTATTCCGCATCGACAATCCCGAATTGCTCAGCCTGCTGCGCCTGCCGGTGGACGGGCCGTTCTACTTTTCGTTGCACGACCTGGCGCCGCACCTGGCGGAAATCGACAAGCAGGGGCAGCGCGCCGCCGCGATCGAGCCGGCCACGCGCACCGCCTTTGAAAAGTCAGTCTTCAGACTCCAGCAGAACCTGATCCTTTATCAGCGGCTCAAGAACACGCTGCGCCCGGAGGACAGCGACGATTTCAGTGCCGAACTCGTGGCTTTCCAACAGATC